>SMVS01000150.1 GCA_004357435.1 Nitrospina sp.
GCCAATTTCTTTCACCATCTGGTACACCTCCTCAACAGGAAGCGCGCGCACCACAGCAGGCGCCTGCGAGGACAAAAGAATCAGATCCTGCTGTTGCTTGCCCCGCATCTGCAGAACGCACCGTGCCTGGTCGACCACCGACAAACTATTCAAAATGGTCTCCACCTTTCCGGGATGATCACTCAACCATGCCATCGGGAAAGGCAATCGCCCAGCCTTCAAATCACTAATAATATTTTTTTTATCTGCCATTCCTACTGCCTGTAAGAGTTCCTTCCCCACCTTTGAAATCCGGGTCCGAGCGGTTCATTATAAATATACGGCTTAAATATGTGCCTTGCGGCCCGGTCGCCCACCCCCTGAAGATAAATGATAATCCTTGTATTTAAAAGACTTAAATGTTTTTCTAGGATAATAGACTTTAGATTCTATAAAAATACTATAAAATCGTTTGGTTGACTCATACTTTTATAACAAATTTCAAAAAACCTCTACCCCGAACATGGTCGACACCAAACACATTCGTAAGAGCAAATTGGAACTTGTTGAAGAAATTGAGGCTTTACGCCTGAAGGTGAGTCGGCTCGCCAAGCAGGAAGACCAGCAACATGAAAAAGAAAAAGCCTTGTTTCAAAAGAACATGGTCCTGCAGAATATTCTGGAAAGCGCCAGAGACTTATCCATCATCGGAACCGATATTCAGGGAACCATAGTCTTTTGGAATAAAGGGGCGAGAAAGATCCTGGGCTATACCGCGGAAGAGATGATTGGCCAGAAAGAGGTTAGCGTGCTCTATCCACAGGATAGTGAAACCTTGAAAACCATCCATGAGGTGCACCGTTACATTTTTGATTCCAAAAAAGGGTCCACTTGCGAAGTCGAAGAGATCACCAAATCGGGCCAACGGCTTTTGATGAATTTGGCCTTGTCCCCACGATTTGACGAAAGCGGCAATGTCATCGGCATACTGGGTATCGGGACAAATATCTCTGAACGCAAACTAATGGAAACGGCGTTGGCTGAACGGGTGGAGTTGTCTGATTTCCACACAAATATTGGCAGTATCGCCGCGGAAAATGATTCCATCCAGAAAATCCTCGACCTCAGCGCAGAATCCATTCAAGAATTTTATAGCGGGATTTTGACCCGGTTTTGGATTTTCTATTCGCAGGAAAAAATTTTGGAAGTGCATGCCAGCGCCAAAAGTCCGGGGCTGAGCAACCTGCCGCCGGCGAAGGTCGCTTTGGGAGAAAAAGGTCTCGGTAAAATCGTAGAACTTAAGAATCCATTTTTTTCTCATGCGCCCTGCAAGCAACCCCAGCTTCAGAATTATTGGGCCTGGATGGCGCAAAACAAAGTCCAACAATACTCTGTCGTCCCTCTGGTGATTGGCAATCGTATTCTGGGCGCGTTGGAAATATTTTTCCGGGAACCTTTGGCGGAGGCCCGCACCCAGGGTCTGGTTTTCGCCACCAGTGAAATCAGCGTCGGTATTGATCGGGTACGAGCTTTTGAAGCGCTCCAGTATAGTGAGGAACGGCTCCGGGCCATCGTGGCGAACGCGCTGGAAGGTGTGCTCACTTTTTATAAAAACGGCGTCATCGCTTCATTCAATCCGGTCGCGGAGGTAATTTTCGGCTATGCAGAGTCCGAGATCATCGGCAAGAACATAAAATCCATCATTCCTGACCTATGCCGGGAGCGTGATCTTATCCATGGGGATGTGATGCGGGGCCAGCAAAACATGGTGGGCCGATTGAGCGAAATCACCGGTCAGCATAAAAGTGCGGACACTTTTCCCATGGATCTGGCAATCAGTGAAATTCAGATACCGGAAAGACGCAAGCCGCCCCGTTCCGATTCGGATACCCAAGCGAGCCTCTACATTGCCATGGTTCGTGACATCACAGAAAGAAAACAACTCGAGGAGATCTCTCGTAACGAAAAAGATTATGTGACCCGCATCATCGAGAGCACTCCGGCATTGGTGATCGGCCTGAGTCTGGATGGTGTCACGCGCATCGTTAACCCGGCGGCCGAAAAAACCACCGGGTTCTCCGCTGAAGAAATCATCGGCAAAAACTGGTGGCGCACTTTATTTCCTGGAGGTTCCTACGGGCAGGTGGATTATCTGCTCAAGCTGATCGAGGCAGGCCCCGTCCGGAATCATGAAATGATTCTGACCACCCGTTCAGGGGAGCAACGAGTGGTCACCTGGAGTATCATCACGCGATACGATGCACATGATCAGTTGACGGATATCATCGGATTCGGAACAGACATCACGGATCAGAAAAAGGTCGAACGGGATCTGATCCGGGCCGCTCAGAAGGCGGAAGAATCCAACCGCCTCAAATCCGATTTTCTGGGCATCATTTCCCATGAATTGCGCACCCCACTCACGGTCATGCTGGGCAACACTCCCCTGCTGAAAAACCCTGAAGACCTGCCCGAACCAAAAGAAATCGCTTCGATCTCCACCGATATTGAGAAATCCGGCAAACATCTTTTGGCTTTGATCGACGATCTCCTGGATTTTTCAAAAATTGAGGCCGGAAAGATGGATTTAAATTGCGAGCCCTTTGCCGTTCATGAGCTCGTTCAGGATGTGATCTCCGATTGCCAGGTGATTGCAGATCCTAAAAATCTGTCCATAGAATCGCAGGTGGAGACTTTTGAGTTGTCAGCTGATAAAATGAGAGTGAAACAAATTTTGTTTAATTTGCTCAGTAATGCTATCAAGTTTACCGATGCAGGCTTTATCCGTGTGGGAGTTTTCAAAAAAGACGACCGGGCTGAGTTCACTGTGGAAGATTCAGGGTGCGGCTTGTCGGAAGATGACCAGTTGGTAATTTTCGACTTGTTTCGGCAAGTGGACGCATCCAACACTCGCGCCGCCTCCGGGACCGGCCTTGGATTGGCCATCACCAAAAAATTGGTCGAGTTGCATGGCGGAAAGATTTCAGTGACAAGTCAGACGGGGAAAGGCAGTCTCTTTACTTTTTACATCCCTTCCAATTCTTAACGAGGAACCTCTCATGAGTACAATACTTGTAGTGGACGACCACGAATTAACGCGGAAGACCCTGCATCGACGCTTGGAAAAGGCCGGTCACGCGGTCATTGAAGCACCCAACGGGAAATCAGGCATCAAGCTCCTGCAATCCAAGGCCATCGATCTGATACTCATGGATTTCATGATGAAAAACATGAACGGAATGCAAACGTTTGAAAAAATGAAAGAATTAAAACCTGAAGTGCCCTGCGCCATGGTCACCGCTTACGCCCACTCCGGGTTGATCAAACAATTCATCTCGGAAGGCGGGGCGGATTTCATTGTCAAACCCATCGGCGAAGATTTTGAGCCACGGGTCAACGCCATTTTGGAACGGGAAAAGAACCATCCTGCCGAAAGTGAGAGCGCACCCAGTTCCGATTAGCGCTTCGACCTCCTCATGGAGCGCGGAGCATGGCCAGGCTGACCATTCTTCCGGTAGGTCCCTCCTTACGATATGAAAACCATCGCTCCTGATGACACGCAGTGCATTCCCCCAGATCAAATATATTTTTCGACTCCACACCTCCACTCAGCGCGTCCAGCTTGTTGGCGGACAGCAGGTTGAGCCAATACTTGCCGTCCGCTGATTTTCGGGTGAACCTCTCCCAATCGGCATATTGACTTTGAAACGGGAGGAGGCAGGGCGCATCCACTTCATAACAGCAACCGCCAATAGCAGGACCCAAACCTACAATGATGTCAGCCGGTTTGCTTCCAAAAACCCGGACCAGCGTGGCCAGTGTTTGCGATAGAATCCTTTGCTGAGTGCCCTTACGTCCGGCGTGGACGACCCCGGTCAGGTGTCGCTTCGGATCATACAAAATGGCCGGAACGCAATCCGCCGTCAAAACACCGATGGGCTTGTCGATCAACTGAGTGATCAACGCATCCGCTTCGACCGCCGCCACTTGCTCCGCGGTCAAAGCGGGATCCTCCAAAACATAAATCCGGTTGCCATGCACCTGATTCAAAATAAAAATCTCTCCAGAAATAATGTTTAGAGATTTCAAAAACCATTGCGTGTGTTGCACGGAAGTTTCAGGGGAACCGTGCCGTCCCAATCTTAATTCAGTTTGAGTTCCCTTCCCGGACTCAAAACTGCGCAGACTGAATCCGTGAACGAATCGCGGAAATTTTTGAATCGCATCAATATGAAAGGGTTGCATGACTCATCTCTTAAAATTTTTAAAAAAAATTAAAAAATTTTGATTGGTACTTCACTACAAGAGTTGCACTTTATTTTCATAAAACAAACTCATTATAAAAGAAGACCACCTTTAATCGCCAGTCCTGACAAGAGTTTCCGGCTGGCTCTATTTTTTTTAATATATCATCGCACGACACAACCACCCACTCCATCCTCCAACCCACTGGTTTCAAAGACTTTGATGTCAATATTATCTTGACTTTAATTTCGTATGGAATACAATTAATTAAATATTTGGGCGCTGAAAAAAACCAAATATTTTTTACGAAAGGAGTTCTTGATGGCAACCAAGAAAAAAGCTAAAGCCAGACCTAAGGCTAAAGCAAAGAAAAAAGTAGTTAAGAAAAAAGCTAAAGCTCGACCTAAGGCAAAGAAAGTAGTTAAGAAAAAAGCTAAAGCTCGACCTAAGGCAAAGAAAGTAGTTAAGAAAAAAGCAAAAAAGAAAGCGGCAAAACGCAAGTAGTTTTGTAGCTGTTCTATCGCGGATTACAAATCAGTACCATCGAAACAAGGTTTTATTTCAGCGCCCAAATCTACCTTATTTCGCCGCACCCACCCAACAAATTCAGTCCTCTTTAAAAACGAACTCCTTCCTGCAGTCTGCCTCAACTCTCTATCTTACAGTAAATTGCCTTGAGATAAGCCCCTTCCCTGAAGGTCACCGGATGGTCTAGAGCGTGGCCGGTTTTCAGCAGTTTTTTATACGACCGGCCCGCCGCTTTGATGCCCAACTCCACTGCCCGGTAAAACGCCTGCGCCTCGACCTGCGAAGAACAGGAAGCCGCCATCAAGGTGCCTCCGGCCCGGGTGCTTTTGGCTCCCATTTTGGCCAGTCGAATATACGCTTGAATCGCATTCTTTCTATTTTTTTTGCTGTTGGCAAATGCTGGTGGGTCCAATACCACCAAATCAAAAACTTTCCCGTCTTTTTCCAATCGACTCAACTGTTCAAAGGCGTCTCCCTGAATTTGCTCGAATCGGGGAGGCGAAAATTTCTCCTCAGGAAAATTCAGTCGCAGATTCCTCAGGGCCGCCTTCTGGGCAGGAGCATTGATGTCGATCTCCAGAACAGACCGGCACCCTCCGGCAAACGCATAAACGCTGAACGCTCCGGTGTAACTGAACACGTTCAATATCGACTGGCCTTGCGCCAAGCCGCGAATTTTTTCTCGATTTTCACGTTGGTCCAGAAAAAATCCCGTCTTCTGTCCTTTTAATAAATCCGCTTCGAACTCCAATCCGTTTTCCTGAAAGCGTATGGGTCCTTTTAATTCCGGGCCAAACAACATTCGCGATGCCTCTTTGGGATCGGGCAAAGTTCGCTGGACGTGACGACTGAATGTCAGGATGGCTCGCTCCAACTTCATCTCTTGTTGCAGGACGGGAACCAGTTCATCGAGGTAGGGCATCCAGGCGCTGGTGTACAATTTCACCACCAGCGTATTCGCGTAGCGGTCCATCACCATGCCGGGGAAACCGTCATTCTCGCCATTGACCACGCGATAGGCAGTGGTCTCCGGCGTGGCCAAATCGGCGCGCAGAGCCAACGCTTTTTTTAAACGGTGCCTGAAAAATTCGCCGGTGATTTCCTGGGGCGTGCGGGTGATCAGGATTCTCAAGCGAATGTCCGAGTGTGGGTCGTACAGACCCATGGCGAGAAACCGGTTTTGCGAATCGTAAATTGCTCCCAAGTCGCCGGGCTGGCCGGAGATGCCAGTGTTTTTGATTTGATAAAAATAAACCCAGGGAAAACCTTTCCGGATCCTGACCTGGAGCGATTTTGAAATTTTTATCTTATGGATTCGTGGATTCAAAACCAAGGCAGGGACTCCGGTTCAAGGTGACACCGCATAAAGCCTGACCGAAGTCATGGCATTCAATATTCGCGTCTGACGCTGGCCTACATGACTGCGGTAGGCGGGCGTGGGCCAGGCTCTTGGATTGGGAAGAATAGCCGCCATCCAAGCGCCCTCCGCAGGCTGGACGCGGCCTGCCGAATGCTTGAAATATTTCTGAGCGGCGGCCTCGCAACCGAACACGCCATCGCCCCATTCGATCACATTCATGTACACTTCCAAAATACGTTGCTTGCTCCAAGTCATTTCAATCAACACCGTAAAATATATTTCCAGAGATTTTCTCAGCCAATTCCGCTTTTGCCAGAGGAAAACATTGCGTGCGGTCTGCATGGAAATGGTACTCGCTCCAATTTTTCGGCGGGTGCTGAGGTTGACCCGGATCGCATTGTTCACCGCATCCCAATCAAACCCGTTATGCCTATAAAATTTCTGGTCCTCGGAAGCGATCACTGCCCGCAGGAAGGGCTTCGAAATTCGATCAAGTTTCCGCCATTTTTTCACGGTGCGAGGATAACGCTTTTCATAACCGCTTTCCGCCCAACGAATCCACATGAGAAGCGTGGTGGGCGGATCGATCACCTTGTAAATCAACACCGGCAGGAAGGTGACAAACAGAAAAATCAGGCTGAGAAGCACTGTCACCTTGAACACGCGACCCCAAAAGGAGGCCCGCTTCAGTTTCCGTTGCCACCTCCATATCCCAAGTCTCATAAGAACTGCCTCTCCTATCGGGGAAATTATTCGGAGCCCGGCCATCCCACTCGGTTCGCAGAGCCGCTGTTTTTCTACAGCCCATGGCACTGCACGCCGGAAACGCGCACACGCCACCGAGAGGCCCGGTTGCGGACTTAAGGAATCCGCCGACCTCCCTGCCAGCGCTGATAACTGACTCGCCGAAAGGTGCGGTTGCGGGCTTTAAGCCCCGTTTTTGCCTGCCAGCACCACCACTAACTTGCGGAAAGGTGAGCCTGGTAGAGGTCGACCGCTTTTTGATATTCCGCCATGGCCTGTTGGGGAATACGCCGTCGATATTTTTTATGGTATTTAAATGTGAAGGGATTATAAACCGTTTTTGCAGGCCCGCGGCTGTTAACTTCGTAATGGAGGTGAGGGGCAAAACTCCGCCCGGTGTTTCCGGAGTCCCCGATACGCTCTCCCTGCTTCACGTATTGACCGCGCCGGACGCGCACTTTGTCGAGATGCAGGTAGAGCGTCTTCACGCCCTCTGCCGGGTGATCGAGCTCAATGCAGTAACCGTTTTTCTCCCGGTTCCAGTTGACCCGGGTCACCCGGGCATCAAAACTGGCAAACAGGGGAGTGCCCACCGGAGCCTTGAAGTCCGTTCCCCGATGCCCCCGGACCTTGCCTTTTCGAAAATCCCCCGGCAGAGAGGTGATCTCCGAGTAATCGTGGATAGGAGCATTGCTTTTCTTAAGCCGAGGAAATGCTTCTTTTCCCGAGGCTTCAAAATAGGAACCAGATGATGAAGCAAACGCCTTGAAAAAATTGATTTCAAACTTTTTCTTCAAATAACCACTGTCATAAACCAACTTCAGGATTCGAAAATGTTCCGGGCCTTCAATCATTTTATAAATTATATGCAGGCTGTCCCCCGGACGCATTTCGCTGTGAATGTCCACAAACCATGCCAGCAGACGGGCGATGTGCGCCGTCAGGCGAACGCAATCGGGTTGGGCTATTTTCCGGCATACCGAAAAGCTCAGAGAATTTTTCACTTTTAATTTGAGCGTGCGCCAACCTAGGTGGGAAATCCTGGGCGACGGCACCCAAGACACTTTCCTGGGTTCAAACTGCTCTACAAAGTTTAAACCCGGGGCGGCGATCGACTGCGCCGGGATCGCGGAGCCTGCGGGCAAAACAGCCGTTTCCGCCATCACATTCAACAACTCCGCTTTATGAACCGGCTCCGGGTCAAAAAAATTCTGGTCCTTGGAAAAAAAATAGAACGCTGCATTCACCAACATCAGGTTGAACAGAAATATCATAACTCCTTTAAATAAAGGAAGTTTTTTCTTGGGCAATTCCTGTTTTTCTAAAAGTGAGGGACGTTCCCGGGAGATTCGAAATAAACTCATAACAATGCGTGGGCGGAGTGAGGTTCACATGGGCCAATGCCGTAACAAAGCCTCATATTTTGTTTCATTCCTCTTAAAAAACTTGTATATTATCGCAGAACAGCAACCGCCTGACAAGCAGAGAAAATCAAATAAGTCTAAATTTTTCAATTAATTATAAGATGCCGTTTGAGCCGGAAATCATCTATTTGGAACCCGAGGCCGAAGCTTATCCCCTGGCTCAGCGGGTCTTGCGGTCTTTTCCCCACACGCCGGTGGTGCGTGGCCGGCCCATGAGCGAGGTGGTGTCGGAGGTCCGGCAAACCTCCGCCGACGTGTTCGGCGCCGGGAAAAGGCAACTGGTGTTGTCTAAATTCAAAGGATCGTTTCTCAAAAAATGTCCCGGTATCAGCCCCGGTATGGTCTGTTGCAATTATTACATCGTCAACCTGATTAAAAATTGCATCTACGATTGCAGTTATTGTTTCCTCCAGGATTTCCTGGAGAACAATCCTGTGCTCAGCGCCTTCGTCAACGTGGAAGACCTTATAGAGGAACTGGAAGAGGTCTTCACCGCCCATCCTCAGCGTACTTTCCGGGTCGGCACGGGAGAGTTGACGGACAGCCTGGCCCTTGAGGCGATGCTCCCCTACTCCGACACCCTGATTCCATTTTTCAATAAACAAACCAATGCCGTTTTGGAACTGAAAACCAAATCCGACTGTGTGGAAAATCTGTTGCAACAGAAAGACCCGACCAACATCATAATTTCCTGGTCGCTGAACCCTGAGGAGATCGTGGCGCAGGAGGAAAAAGGCACTGCCAGTGTCCAACAGCGGCTGGAAGCGGCTCGCCGGTGTCAGGAAAAAGGCTACCGGGTGGGTTTCCATTTCGATCCGATCCTCCTCTTTCCCGGATGGGAACGTGCCTATGAAGAATTGATCGATCTGGTTTTCCAGAAAACGATTGCTTCGAAAATCGAGTGGGTCAGCCTGGGAAGTTTTCGCTATCGGCCCAACTTAAAAAAAATCATCAAGGAGCGGCATCACGACACCCGGCTGTTTATTGCAGAGCATGTCGCTGGTGAGGATGGCAAGTTCCGCTACCTGCGGCCCTTGAGAAATCATGCTTACCAAACCATTCGAGCTCTTTTGAAAAAACGGTCCGAGGCCTTGAACATCTATCTCTGTATGGAAACGAAAGAAATCTGGGAGGGAGTGACCGGGCAACTGCCCCGGGCCGATCAAAAACTGGATCAGTTTTTTGATTTATAAGCGCATTGGCATCACGATGCTCAGGTAATCTTTGTCCTGATCCAACGTGATCAGGCAGGAGTGGTTCTGGTCCTTCAGGTTCAGAGTGATTTCCTCATCCTCAACGACACTCAGAATATCCAACACGTATTTGGCGTTGAGTCCGATCGAAATGTCCTGCCCCTTGTAGCTGATTTCCACTTCCTCACGGGCATCACCCAGCTCGGTGTTGTCTGAAATCAGGGTCAGCAGGCCCTGTTCGAATTCAAACCGGACCATTTTAGATTTTTCATCGGCCAGCAACGCCACCCGCTTGAGCGCATGAATCAGCGCCTGAGTGTTGACCGGAATCCGCACGTCGTTATCGGATGGAATGACTTGCCGGTAATTGGGGAATTTGCCGTCGATCTTCCTGGATAAAATAACCTCTTTGCCGTGAATGAAGGCCAACTGATTGTCCTTGACTGAAAACGCGTAAGATGCGTCCTCGTCTTCCAGCAGTTTGAGCAGCTCAGAGAGTAGTTTTTTGGGGAGCAGAAATCCCTGCGGTTCGCCCGTGGACGCCTTGCCTTTGACCGGGCGTTTGATGAAAGCCAATCGGTGACCATCGGTGCCCACCATATTGACATGGTCTTTTTCTCTTTCAAGGAGAAGGCCATTGAGAGCCTGTCGGCTTTCATCTGGAGAAATCGCGAAATAAGTTTTGCGGATCATCTCCTTCAACTGCTTTCCGCTAAATTCTATCAAAGCTTCTTCACTGTATTCAGGAAGCTTGGGGTAGTCCGAGGCGGGCAGGCCGGGCAGTCGAAACTTGGCTTTGCCGCATTTCAGCTTGACCCAATCATTGTCGCCGCGCACCAGGTGGACCTCCAAATTCGGGAGCTCTCTAAGAATATCAAACAGTTTTCTCGCGTTGAGCGTCACCGCCCCGGCGGCCACCACTTGGGCAGGAAGGAACCCCTTGATACCAATTTCCAGATCGGTGGCCTGAAGCAAGATCCCATCCTTTTCCGTAGCGATGTGAACGTGGGAAAGGATGGGCATGGTCCCCTTGGATTCAACAATTCCCTGAACTTTTTGCATGCCAGTCAGAAAAATGTCACGATCAATTTTGATTTCCATAGATCTTCTCCGGGAGGGGGTAGGCTAAAATGCGATCATCCGATTTGTAATTAACACAAATAAAAATACCTGTCAAAACAATTATCTGCGCCACCCAGAAGCTTGCAAAACCCACCCGATCCCCGATCATTTCAAACCCTGAAATCCCTTCCGCGCCGCGGCCACCCGCCACTTAAATACCGCAAAAAAAGGCTTTATCTTGACTTTATAAAATTCACCATGCTACCTTCTTACCGAGGAATACGAGGCCCATTATGATTATTGTATTGAAGCCAGGCGCCACCCCGGAAAACATTGAAGCGGTTAAACAAAAGATCGTGGATTTGGGTTATAAGCCCCATGAGATCATCGGTGTGGAGCGCCAGGTGATCGGCGCGGTCGGCGGGGACGACCACCGCAAAGACCGTTTACAGGTGCTCGAATCCATGGCTGGCGTGGAAGACGTCATCCCCATCCTCAAACCTTACAAACTGGCCAGTCGCGAGATGCACCATGCCTCTTCGGTGATCAATTGCGGCGGGGTAGAGGTCGGGGGCAACACCATCGCCCTGATGGCCGGGCCCTGCTCAGTGGAAAGCCGGGAGCAGTTGTGCGCCACCGCCGAGGCCGTTAAGAAAGCCGGCGCCAACATGATGCGGGGCGGCGCATTCAAGCCCAGAACGTCCCCCTACAGTTTTCAAGGCCTGGAGGAGGAGGGGCTGAAACTGCTGAAAGAAGCCAAGGAACTGACCGGCCTGCCCATCGTGACCGAGGTCATGAATTCCACCGAGGTGGACCTCGTGGCACGCTACGCGGATGTCCTGCAGGTGGGAGCACGCAACGTTCAAAACTTTTCCCTGTTGAAGGAACTCGGCAAAGTGGACAAACCGGTTCTGCTCAAACGCGGCATGATGACCACCATCAAGGAGTTTTTGATGTCCGCGGAATACATTCTGTCCGAAGGCAACCGGCAAGTCATCCTCTGCGAGCGTGGCATCCGGACTTTTGAGACGGCAACCCGCAACACGCTGGACCTCAGTTGCATTCCTGTTTTGAAAAAAGAAACCCACTTGCCCATCATTGTTGATCCGAGTCACGCCACCGGCCATTGGGACTTGGTGGAACCGATGGCCCGCGCCGCCATTGCGGCGGGCGCCGATGGCCTGATGATTGAAGTGCATCCGGACCCCATCAACGCTTATTCCGATGGGCCGCAATCGTTGAAGCCCGAAAAATTCGCGGCTCTGGTGGAAAACATCCGTCCCTTCATCAAATTGATGGGAAGGACTTTGTGAGTCACCCCACCCCCTCCCACAATTTATTGAAAGCCTGGGACCTTGCGAGGCATTTCCTTGAATCTCACCGCCTTATGCTATATTCTGATGGAGCATTCCCAGCTATGATTTGGTTGAATGATTTTGTTCCAGAAAGGGTCTCCAAGGGCGCACACCATGGAAACTAATTTTCAATGACCGATTTGTATCTCTCCAATCGCACTCACGCCGAACAGTACCACCAAAAACTCCTGCATCAACTCAACAATTTGATTCGACCCGATACGTTGCCAGGATGCCGTGACCCCGACCTGCAGACCTTTTACCTGGAATTCAAAAAAAGAATCGTTAATTTCGTCGCAGACGAAACCAAAAAACAAAAAAAGAAACTCTTGCATACGGACAACAGCCACCTGCTTCTGTTGGAGCGCACCGGTCTGATCGATGCCGTGGTACAAACCAGTTTTCGGACTGCCCTTTGGCTGGCCAATCGTGATCTTGAAATTCCGCTT
Source organism: Nitrospina sp. (assembly GCA_004357435.1). Classification (GTDB taxonomy): domain Bacteria; phylum Nitrospinota; class Nitrospinia; order Nitrospinales; family Nitrospinaceae; genus SMVS01. Next base: position 12,340 of record SMVS01000150.1, read on the forward strand.
GAAGAGGACAGCCTGCCTCTGGCATTAGTGGCCCGTGGAGGTTATGGACGCCAGGAAATGTATTACAGCTCGGATGTGGATATCCACATCATCCAAAAAACCAGCGCCAGCGAAAAAGAAATAAATCAGACGGATCAGGTCATCCATTATTTCGATTACCTGCTCGTCTATCAGGATATTTTCCCCACCACCACCGGCACCGGGCCCTCCCAACTCAATACCGAAGACGAGGAATACAACCAGACCCGCCTTTCCATTTTTTATTCCCTGATGGAACATCGCATGGTGGCAGGAAATCCTTGGGTTTACAGCGAATTCAAAGGCTCAATCAAAGCCGCCAGCCTGGTCCACAAAGAACAGATTTTGAAAGAATGCTTCAAACACAAAACCTATTTTGAGATTCAAAACACGGTGTTTCAACAAGAACCCAATATCAAAGAAGAGTTGAAGCGCTTGTATTGGGCCACCAGCCTGGTGCGGATTCGCGAGTCTCACGAGAAGATCAATCAATTCGAACTGCTGTCCGAGCTTTACAACAAACAGAAGCTGAGCACCCTGGCATTCAAAAACATGCTAAATGGCCTCAACTTTCTATCCCGGGTCCGGCTGATCCTGCACTGCCATCAGACCGGGGCCCACCGGGACGTGATCAGTTACGAAGTGCGCGAAGTGGTCGCCGAAGCGATGGGTTTTAAAAACCAGGTCCGGGAATTTTTCCGCGAGTATTATTTTCAAGCCGCGTTGCCCATGAAACGGTATTGCAGAAACCTGTTCTGGGAAAGCATTACCTTCACGACCCGTCCTTCCAAAAAACTTTCCGGTGAGTTCGGTCTCAACTCCGAAAACCAGATCATTTTTTCCGAAGGTCATGAGAACCACTCCTGGGACCCTCCGACAGCCGTTTTTGATATATTCCTGTGGGTGGCACGCAAAAATTATTTCCTTTCCTATCCTGTCATTCGGAGCATCGAACTCAATTTAGACCGCATGACACCCTTATTCCAGAACTCCGCGGAAAAGGCTCAAGTGCAGATTTATTTCCAGAATTTCATTCGGGGCAAATACTTTGCCAAGACCATTCGCTACCTACACGAATTTAAACTGCTCGAGCAGTATTTCATTCCTGAGTTTAAAAATTTAAGCGGTTTGCTTCAGGACATTTTTGTGCACATGTTTCCCACCGATATCCATGTGCTGGCGGCGCTCGATGAACTCAATAAACTGGAGATTGCCTCGGAGGCCGACCCGTTCCTGGTAGAGCTATATCAATCCCTGCGGGACCGGACCACCCTCAAACTTTCCGTGATTCTCCATGACATCGGCAAAGGAATCAAAACCAAGGGCGAAAATGAAGAACTGGTGGGCGCTCATGCCGTGCCGCTCATTCTGGAAAACCTGGGTTACGTGAAAAACCAGAAGCTGATAAAAGACGTGGCTTTCCTGGTTGAGAAACACTTGATGATGAAGGATTTGATGTTGCTCGACCCGGATGAAGACGATACCTATGACATGATTTGGGATCTGGTCAACAAAGATGTTGATCGATTGAAAATGCTCATTCTGCTCACCTATGCCGATCGTGCCGGGACCAAGATGCGGATGTCGAAAAGCCAAATTGACCAACTCAAGTATTTCTACCAGAACACTCTGCACCATAAAAAAAAGGTGACCGTTCCCAAACCGGTGCAACACGAATTCATCAGCATGATCCGCCTGCCCAAGGATTTACAGTCTCAACTTCAAACCTATAATGAGTTCAAAAAATCCAAGGATGGTTTTGTAGCGGAGATGTTTTTCAAACAGGAGCGACCCTCCCAACTGGTGGTTTGCAGTCGAGACCACCAAGGTCTCCTTTTTAAAATCTCCGCGGTGCTGGCCTTCAACAAGCTCAGCATTGTCGAAGCCAATATTCATACCCTGGGCAATAATGTTCTGGATGTGTTCAAAGTTTGCGATATTTCAGGGAACCCTGTTGAGTTCTCCAACTTTTTTTTCGTGCAGAAACAGATACTGGAAGACCTGAATAAAATTTTCATCGAAAATATTCCGATGTCCTCGCTTTACCAGGGACGTCCGCTGACCACAGGAATCGAAGAGGGCAAATACCGGGATATCAAACTGAAAATTTCTCTCATTGGAAATGCGGTGAAAGTTGAGACTCATGATATTATTGGAACCGTCATGATGGAAACCAAAGTATTTGCGGAATTGAATATGGAAATACAACGATCCGTGATCCACACAAACTATGGAACCGCCTCCAATATTTTTTATGTGCGGCCGGAAGATGTGCGCCAAATAATGCGCGAAGAGCAAAAATTTAAAAAACTTCTCGCCAAAACTTTGGCCCCCCTGGTCCACCCAGAGCCTATATTCCCTGACCAACCGGTACCTTAAATGAGCGCTCCCAACAGTTGCATGAATTCTGGATTACTTCTTCCCATCACCTTGGCCCTGGCAGGATGGCTTTTGATGGGCTTCGCGGTTTCTGCCGACCCGGCCCTGTTCAAGGAAGCCATGGAACTGGACCGCCAGGACTTTATTGAAGAATCCATTGAGCCCTGGCAAAAATTCTTGCAAACCCAACCGGAAAAAAAACTTCATATATTTGCTCAGATAAAAATGGGCATCGCGTATCACAAAACCGGAAAATTTCTGAAAGCGAGAGACTCCGCCCGCGACCTGGCCCAAAAATACCCCGATCATTTTGAGGTTAATTTTCATTTGGCAAATATGATGACGACACTGAGACAATTCCCCGAGGCAACGCGGGCCTACGAAAAAGCAGTGCAGTTGCGGCCCGACGAAGGATTGGGATACGTCGGTCTGGGACTCAGTTTTTTCGGGGAACAAAAGCCTGCACCCGCCGTCAAGACACTCCGAATAGTTCGATCGCTTTTCAAACAACAGAAAAACGTCGCCTGGCACCAAAACGTCCGCATCATGATCGGCCAGATCAAAGGATTTGCCGCTTACCCTCCAGATTTCGCCCACCTGTGGTTGACCAATAATTTAAAAATTGTTCGGGACACTTTCGAATCCTCCGTGTTTAAAGCCTTTCAGGAATCATTGGATTTATAACGACAACCGGCCAGCGGATGGGTACCAAAATGCCCGTTATCGTGTAAACTAATAACTTGCCAGTGCCCTTATTACCGCAATAAAACTTCTGCTCCCGACAATTTTTATGAAAAAAGATTTCATTTCATTGAATGACCTTTCTTCCGAAGAAATCCATCAGTGGCTGGACTTTGCCCGGCAGATCAAACAATCTCCGAAGGATTTTAAATCCACTCTGGAAGGCAAAACTCTGGGGATGATCTTCAAGAAAAAATCCACACGAACCCGGATTTCCTTTGAGGTCGGTATCACGCAGTTGGGAGGCTCCGGAATTTTTCTCGGGCCGGACGATCTACAACTGTCCCGCGGCGAGACCATTGCAGACACAGCCAAAGTTTTATCGCGTTATCTCGACGGCATCGTGATCCGCACTTACTCGCACAAGGATGTGGTCGAATTTGCTCAGCATGCGACCATCCCTGTCATCAACGGACTCACAGATTTCAATCATCCCTGCCAAGCGTTGGCCGATATGCTGACCCTGCAGGAAAGATTCGGCAATTTGAAGGGCCTCAAACTGGCCTACCTTGGAGATGGCAATAATGTCGCGGTCTCTCTGCTATTCGCATGCGTTAAAGTAGGCATGAACATTTCCCTCATCAGTCCACCAGGATACACGATTGATGAGGAAGTCCAGGCCATGATCCAAAACGAAGCCGAAGCCAAGAAACTCAATATCACCATCACCTCAAATATCCAGCAAGGTCTCGCTGGAGCGGACGCGGTTTATACTGATGTCTGGACCAGCATGGGGAAGGAAGAAGAAGACGCGCACCGCAAACAGGTTTTTAAAAATTACGCCGTCACCGATCAAGTGATGGCCGCAGCCAAACCCAGCGCCGTCTTCATGCACTGTCTGCCCGCCCATCGGGGCGAAGAAGTCAGTGCTTCCGTCATTGACGGCGCCGCCTCAATCGTTTTCGACCAAGCGGAAAACCGTTTGCACTTGCAAAAAGCTGTTATGCTGAAATTGATGAGATGACTTAGGGAATGTATTGGAAGCCATTAGATTTTGAGGTACAATCGGTTTTTCAATCCCAAGCAGGCAGACTCGGGCTGTTCCGGTAAGCCGCTTGGCATCCGCAATCGCTTTTGAAATTGGAATTGGAATGAGTCAAATAGATCCCTCAAGTCTGATTTGGATGGACCTCGAAATGACCGGACTGGACGTCGAAAAAGAGGTCATCATCGAAATCGCCACCATCATCACCGACAGCGAGCTGAATATTTTAGAAGAGGGCCCCAGCATTGTAATTCATCAGAGCAATGATATTTTGAGCAGAATGGATGAATGGAATCAAAAAACCCATTCCGCCTCGGGATTGATCCAGCGGGTGAAAGATTCCAAGACCAGCGTGTTGGAAGCCGAACAACAAACCTTAGACTTTATCAAAAAATACGTTCCACATAACACCTCGCCACTGTGTGGCAATTCGGTTGGGCAAGATCGGAGATTTCTCGACATCTATATGAAGGAGATCACAGATTTTCTTCATTACCGCAACATCGACGTCACTTCGGTCAAGGAGCTGGTCAAACGCTGGTACCCTAAAGGCCCTAAAATGCCCAAAAAAAGTGACGCCCACATGGCCCTGATAGATATCCGCGAATCCATCGACGAGATGCTTTTTTACCGGGAACATTATTTTGTTAGCGGGAATTCCCTGCTGGCTGATCCCTCAACCTCCAGCGCTGAGAGTCAATGAAAAAGGGCACTGTATTGACCCTGGGTTTTTTAGGCTTGATCGCCGCATTTTCTGTGATAATTATTTCGACCGGAAGCAAATACGAATGCGAAGTTTGTATTTTCTACAACGGGTTCGACGTGTGTCAAAAAGTGGAAGGCATGGAAAAAAGTGATACGGTGCAAACAGGAATCAGCACGGCCTGCGCATACGCGGCCAACGGCAGAACCGAATCCATGGAGTGCGGCATGACACCGCCCACCAAAGTCGAATGCAAGGAACTGTGAATTTTTTATAGCCTGCGTGCCTAGGATTTGCCGCAGATCAAGTGGTACACCTCCTCATATTTCTCCTCAACCTTCCCCAGGTTGAATCGAAATCTATCCTTATCCATTTTTTCATTGGTGTCCCAATGCCACAACCGGCAACCGTCCGGACTGATCTCATCGCCCAGCAGAATTTCCCCTTTGTGCCGACCGAACTCTAATTTAAAATCCACCAGCCGGATTTTGCGCTCCTTAAAAAATTCCATCATCAAAGTGTTGACCTTGAAACCATAGTTCCGAAGACATTGGATCTCTTCAGCCGTCGCCAAATCAAACTCGATGATGTGGTATTCGTTGATCATCGGGTCGCCCAACTCATCGCTCTTATAATAAAATTCTAAAATCGGTTTTTTAAGTTTTTGCCCCTCCGGCAATCCCATGCGTTTCGCCAGGCTTCCCGCCACCACATTGCGCAGGACCACTTCCACCAGAATGATATCCAGGTTTTTAACCAGCATCTCGCGGTCGTTTAAATGTTCCACGAAATGGGTGGGCACACCCTGGCCCTCAAGAAATTTAAAAATCGTGGTGGATATGTGATTGTTGATCACCCCTTTATCAACAATGGTTCCTTTTTTGATTCCGTTGAACGCCGAAGCATCGTCCTTGAAATACTGAATCACCTGATCAGGGTCTTCCGTCGCGTAAATAATTTTCGCTTTCCCTTCGTACAACTGCTCCATACGTTTCATAAACAAACCTTGCTATTCCTAAAAAACCCGCTTAAAAATGCGGTCTACGTTTTTAAGATGATTTTTTAAATTGAACGCCTTATCTATTTCTCTGCCGGTTAGATATTTTTTGACATCCTTGTCCTTCTTCAACATTGCCTTGAAGTCGCCGCCCTTTTCCCACACCCGCATGGCGTTTCTCTGCACCAGGCGGTAGGCCACATCCCGCGCCAAGCCCTTGCCCGTCAAGGCCAGCAGGACGTGCTCGGAATAAATCAAGCCGCCCGTGAGCTCCAGGTTTTTCATCATGTTCTTTGGATAAACGATCAACTGGTCCACCAACCGCACCATTTTCTTCAACATGTAATGAACCAATATGGTGCTGTCCGGGCCGATCACCCGCTCCACTGATGAATGGCTGATATCCCGCTCGTGCCAGAGGGCAACATTTTCCAACGCCGCCAGAGCGTTGCCACGAACCAACCGCGCCAGGCCCGACATCTGTTCCGTGACAATCGGGTTCCGCTTGTGTGGCATGGCGGACGACCCCTTCTGTCCTTTGGAAAAGTATTCCTCCGCTTCCAACACTTCGGTTTTCTGCAAGTGACGAATCTCCACCGAGAACTTGTCCAGAGAGCTTGCCAGGAGCGCCAGGGTGCTGAAGTATTCCGCGTGGCGGTCCCGCTGGATCACCTGACTGGACACAGGCGCTGGCACCAAGCCCAATTGTTTGCAAACGTGCTGTTCCACGTCCGGGTCGATGGCGGCAAAGACACCGACCGCGCCCGACA
>SMVS01000151.1 GCA_004357435.1 Nitrospina sp.
CCCCCACCGCCACCACCTGCTCTAAAGAAATTCCCTGCTCTTGGGCCAGAGCCACCAGAATTTTTTCCTTGGCCGGCGCGTCGATGATGTCGCCTTCAATTTCTCCGGTCACTAGGCCATTCACCATTTTTAATTGATTGGCGAAACCGTAATCGAGCTTATATTTTTGCTTGAGCTTGTCGATAAAAAACTGGAAGCCGCCGCTCACAATGGCGATTTTGAATCCCAGATGTTGCAGGATGCGCACCAAATCTTCGGCACCGGGAGTGAGCGGAATTCTTTCAAACAATTCTTCCAATTGCGCCTCACGCAACCCCTTCAGCAATTTCACTCGTTCCACCAGCGCCTGACTGAAATCCACTTCACCGTTGACAACCTGGCGGGTGATCTTCGCCAGAGTTTCGCCGACACCCGCCAGCTTGCCCAATTCATCGATCACTTCACATTGCAGAAACGTCATGTCCGCGTCCAACACGATCAGACGTTTGTTGCGCCGGAACAGAGTGTCTTCCTGGACGGCGATATCGACGTCGAAGTCTTCCTTAAAATGCACCAGGGCGTCCAAAATTTCCACCTTGGTCATGGCCTGCCGCGCTCCAATGACCATTTCCAAAACGTGCTGATCGCCGTAATCGAGTTGCTCGATACGCTGGATGTTGATATCCATTTTTGCCAGGGTGCGGGTGAGCGCCGCCAGCGCCACCGGCCCAATTTTTCGTCCCAGCAACGTCACCACCAGTCGATGTTGGTAGCGGGCTTCGGGACGATGCTCCGGACCCCAGGGGTACACATTGATTTCCAACTCTTTGCTTTGGCCGAGCTCCATGAGCTCGGTCTTGACGGTGTGGATGGCTTGCGGATTTTTACTTTCCAGCAGGAGAGACAGATTCAGCAAGCCATTGAAGACAAACTGGCGGACGTCCGCGACCAGACAATCACAGCGCACGATGGATTCCAAAGTCTCGGCTAAAATTCCGGGGCGGTCCGAGCCGGCCACGTGGACATGGATTTGGTAAACAGTGGAGTCCATAAATCAACCCTGCGGGTTGTAGCGCCACCCTTCCCGCTTTTTACAGGTCCAGCCATCGTTGACCTGAAAAGTAGCAAGCCCCTCCAGGCTTTGCGATTCAAACAACGCCACAATTCCGGAACCGGTGATGGCATTGTCTTTGAGGTGAAGCCGTTTCAATTGGGTGAGAATTTTGGATTGCGCCAGTTTTTGCAGGCCCAGATCGGTCACACCATTTTTATTGAGGTTCAGGTACTGAATGTTGGCCAACGCCTCGCACTCAGCCAACTCCGCAATCCCGGCATCGCCCAGGGCATTGTCATCCAGGTCCAACCAGCTGACCTCATGGATGCGCGGCGAGGCCCAAAGCAGACGGGCTTCATCCGGCGTAAGCCGCAAGCCGCTCAACATGGCTTGATTGCCCCGCAATCTGCCTTCGAAAATAGCATCGGCAGTGGCAAATTTTTCTCTTGGTGTCATTCAAAAAATCCTTTTAGAAAAATAAATGGGTCGCCATGAGACCCGGTAGTCATTTTTGATCCGGCGGCAGGTATTTTTTGCCCCGGAGTTCTTCGGGCAGGTATTCCTGCTCCACATAATTCCCCGGATAATCGTGCGGATATTTGTAATCGACGCCATAGCCCTGTTTTTTGGCGTCCTTGTAATGCGAGTCCTTGAGATGGTCGGGCACCGGGAACGACAAGCCCTTGCCTTCAATATCGCTGAGCGCGGCATCGACCGCCTTGATGGCGGTGTTGTCCTTGGGAGCGCGAGCCACATAAATCACTGCCTGCGCCAGGGGGATCCGCGCTTCCGGCAATCCCAACCGCTCAGCCGCTGTGGCGGCGGCATTGGCGATCACCAAAGCCTGGGGATCGGCCAACCCCACATCTTCCGCGGCGGTCACCACCAGACGCCGGGCAATGAATCGGAGATCCTCACCGCCGGCGATCATTTTAGCCAGCCAATAGATGGCCGCATCCGGATCCGAACCGCGCAGGCTTTTTTGAAACGCAGATGCGTGGTCGTAATGCTCCGTGCCGTCTTTATCATACAGCACCGCGGTGCGCTGAATGATTCCCTCAATGATGGTCTGGGTGATCGGTGCGGGGTCGTCATCCGGATCATCGAGGTGATAATGGACCGCCGCTTCCAGAACATTCAACGCCCTCCTGGCATCGCCATTGGCATGACTGATGATCAAATCGATGGCACTGTCTTCAATGGCAATCACGTTCCGCCCCAGACCATTAATTTTATCCTGCAACGCTCGTTCCAGAATGGCCCGGATATTTTGGGACGAAAGGTATCCGATGCGGAAAACCTGGCACCGCGACCGCAATGCAGGAATCACTTCCAACGAAGGATTCTCGGTGGTCGAACCAATCAGGCGAATCGTACCCTGCTCCACGAAAGGCAGAACTGCATCCTGCTGGGCTTTGTTGAACCGGTGAATTTCGTCAATGAAGAGCGTGGTGGCGCGGTGTTGAGCCGACCACAATTTTTGCGCATGCCCGATGATTTTACGAATATCAGCCACCCCGGCGTTGACCGCGCTGATTTCATGAAACTCGCTTTCGGTCACTCGAGCGACGATTCGGGCAATGGTCGTTTTCCCGCAACCGGGAGGTCCCCACAATATAAACGACAGTCCGGCATCCTTTTCCATTAAATGACGCAAGGGACTGCTCTTGCTGATCAGGTGTTCGTGCCCCAGCAAATCATCCCATACCATGGGCCGCATACGATCAGCCAGTGGCGGCGGGGGACGGCTGGACGTACTCTTGTAATCAGGAAAGAGTTCCATCCTTCACCATCTCCTGAGATAGCGTGACATTTAAAAATCTCTTTCTTGCAAGGAACGGATCCCGCGACGCAGAGGCTCAAACGTGACCAAGGCGGTCAACAGAATAATCAATCCGTAAAACACGGGAACCTCCACTCCTCCAATGAAATTGGCAAGGAATTTTTCATTGAAATGAACCACCATGGGCCGTGCAGAAAGGATCAAGACCAGTCCGACATAAAGCAGGCTGGAAATCATAAATAAAATCCCGCCCGTGCCGGTTGGAATTTCCGAAATATTTTCATAATCGAACATGGGGTACATAGCGCCCATGCCCACTCCCATGCCTACCAGACCTGTGGTCAGCAGGAATACCCCAACAATTGAGACTTTCATAACATAGGGATCCACTTGGAGCAAATAATTAGAGACCACCACCAGAAACTCCGCAATCACCAACAGCGGCGGAAAATACATCCAGAATTTTCCCATCAAAAAACTTTTCATATCCACGGGGGAAGTATAAATGGTCCACATCTTTTGACCTTCCATGCTGGTGGAAGAAAACACAAACCGCGCGATCAACGCCGACAGCACAAACCCGACCAACCCGATATTCAGCACCGACACCACATTTTTCAAAACGATATTGTTCAGCGGCAGGTTCATGATATTAAAAATATAGACCACGACCAATGCAATCAGAATAAACAATTGCGACCAGAGAGCAGGGTCCCGGCAGAATATTTTCAAGTCTTTGTCGAGCATGGCTTTTCTGGTTGGCGATATCGGTAAAAAATCCAGCCACCTTCGGCGGGACTTTTGTTTCCCATTCTTCTTTTTAGGAGAACTTCTCACTTCTTGAAACAGGCGCCAACCAATAAAATACGTTTTTCGGCTCACCCACCAGAAAATCCCTCCAAACACCAGAACGGCGCCATATAAATATGCCAGCTGAATCAGGGCCTCCGTCACATTCCCAGCCACCCACTGGCTGATCCCGCGAGTGATCCAACTGCTCGGCAGAAAACCAAATTCGGGTGCTTGCAAACTTTCTACAAAAGCTATAATCATCTCATCCGAAACCTGCTTGTCGAAAAACTTTTCCGGCGAAAGAAAACGCAAAAACATGATCAGGCCCGCAAAAAAGAACAGCCCCATAAAGGAAAGAATCTGGTGCGCCTTGTCCGTCGGAAAGTAGCGCATCAAAATCATAATCCCAAGAATGCCAAAAATGCACGGAATGAGGATGAAAGGGAAAAAGGCCCCCAACAGATACAGATAATATCCGCCACTCGCGCCAAAATAAAAACCATAGGCTATAAATATGGGGAGGGCGAAAACTAAAATAACCCAGGAACAGTTGAACACCGTCTGCGCGAAACGCATGTCTATAATGGAGCCTTTGGAGATAGGCAGAGAATGCAAAAACTCCGAATCGGACGACCCATAAAAGATTGTTAATGACGCGATGATACTGGAGAACAACAGCATGGCAAAAAAAGTGAGAAAAATCACGTTCAACAGCTGGACAATCAATTCCTCTCCTATCCTAAAGGGAAGGCCATCGAGGTACTGGATGATGCGGAAAAAGAAAATATAGTCTCCGATCAAAAACAATGTTCCCAAGCCGAGAATCAGGCTCCAGCGCATGATTTTATCCGCGGTGGGCCGGCCAAAGTGGTTTTTGAGAAACCGTCCCCGCACTTGAATCAAATTGAATGTGTGGCTTTTACTCATGATATTTTCAATAACCTTCTTGCTTCAGGGGATCAACTTCGACGGCACTGCCTTTACAAACTTCCTGCGCCCATCGAACACAAATATAGTCCATCCATCGTCGATCACCCAGCGGATTTTTACTTTTTGAAATGTATCCCATGTGCCCGCCAAAATCCGGATTCAAATAATCCACGCATAAACTCATGCGGGAACCGCGAAACACACCTTCCGGGACAAATGGGTCGTCCTTGGAACACAGGATCGTGGTAGGGACTCGGATAGCACCAAGAAATTGTTTGGAGCTGGACTGAGAATAATAGTCATCCACATCCTTAAACCCAAATGCCGGCGCTGTATATAAGACATCAAACTCATAAATGGTTTTAGCGGACCTTGCCGGGCGGTAGGCCCCACCCAAACATTCGACCATAGCCTCCACCTGACGATTCATCATATCCAAAAAATAGCCATTAAATGTACCGGCCCAGGAACCCTCAGAAATCATTTTGCTGGAAATTTTTAAATCGATGGGTGGGTTAATGGCCAGCGCGGCATAAACACTGGCGGGAATTTTTCTGCTCTCGCCCAGGTATTTCAATAAAATATTTCCGCTCAGGGAGAACCCGATCAGCAATAGGGGGCGCTGAGGATAAAGACCCGTAATGTAGTTCACCACTCTATCCAAATCGCCACTGGAGCCACCATTCCAAAGGCGGTCACACAAACCCATTCCGGGGCCACTGCCACGCTGGTTCATGAGAAAAACTCCGTACCCCCGGGCAAACAACTTCCCTGCAATGCGCTTCATGTAGGCCGATTCACTGCATCCTCCCATGCCATGGGCCATCAACACCAACGGACCGGTATTCTGCTCCGGTTTCATCTCAAAGATCATGAGTTGATTCTGCGGATCGATTTTTAATTTATGCAGGGTCCGTTCCGGCAACAACGACTTGCCGGAAAACCTGGAGGCCGCAATCGTTTGAGCGATCGGTCCTCTAATCAAGGGGTGCGGTGCAAAAGGGAGGTCATTCAAATTCATATTCAGCCGATTTAGAGATATGGAGCAAGTCCGATTGTAAATTTCTCAGGGTTTTCCAGATTTTTTGAAATATTTGGGATTTCAGATGATCCTATATATACTGAGGCTTCCTATAATTATAAACCACACACGAAAGAATGCACTTAGAAAGCGGACGTTTAATTGATAAACTGCCGGTCCTTGGGCTATATTATTTTCATGTTGCGATTTTTTCAATATTTCACAACATTTGGGTTGAGAATTAATGAATTCCACCAAAAACCATCTTAAATATTTTAGATTCCGCCTCATAGGGATGTTGGCATTGCCTGGACTTCTTTTTATGAGCCCAGTGGCGTATGGCAATCCTCAATCTTCTGATGGCTTTCAAGAAGCCTTGAATCTTATCAAGAGCGAGCAGTGGCAAGCCGCCATCCCCGCACTGCAAAAGGCGTTGGCCGAAAACCCACAGAATTCACGGGGGCACGCCAACCTGGGGGTCGCCCTGAGCCGGGTGAACCGTCACAAAGAGGCTCTCTTCTCTTATGAAAAAGCCAGAAGCCTGGGGTATGACAATGCCCAGTTCCGTTACTACCAGGGTTTGTCTTTGGCCAAAATTGATCTCCTGGATGACGCCGTGGAGGAATTTGAGACCGCCCTCAAAATGGATTCCC
>SMVS01000152.1 GCA_004357435.1 Nitrospina sp.
CTCGACGTTTTGACCATGCTGGGCTTCATCATCCTGATCGGTGTCGTCGTGAACAACGCCATCCTGATCATATACCAGAGCCTGATACACATTCGACGGGAAGGGATGGCCTACCAGGAAGCCATACTGGAAAGCGTGCGCATCCGCATTCGACCCATTTTCATGAGCACCTTCACCAGCATATTCGGCCTCATGCCTCTGGTCATCTTTCCCGGACCGGGCAGTGAAATTTACCGGGGCATCGGAGTGGTGATTCTTTCCGGTTTATTTCTCAGCATGCTGTTCACCCTGCTCCTGATTCCCTGCCTGCTCCATCTCAGTTTCAGTTTTTCAAAGCACCCGCAAAACCCACTGGCGCCTTCGGCGGGTGCAACAACGTCTCTTGACAAAGCATTTGGAAATACCTGACGGATCAACTCTTGGATAAAAAACACATCATTAAATACTGGCAGGATTTTTTTGCCGATCTTTTTATAGGGACATTTAAAAGTTTGTTCCTGTTCGCCTTCGCCGGATTTTTTCTGGGAGTTTTAACCACCTTCCTGCTCAAGGAAATTTCCGTGCAACCGGAAAATTGGCAGACGTGGCTGGAAGTTTCAGTTTTACTGATAGCTCTGGCCTGGTATGGAACATTTGGAATAGTTCACGGTTTGACCGCGGGCCTGTTGCGAACGGTTGGCAAAAAATTGTGCGAAATGGTGGGTGGCCTGCACGACCTGCTGGACATCCTGGTGCGTGGGGTTCTATCCAACTACTCCAAGTTTAATAAACATGTTCCAAAAAAAGAGTTGGCCGATAAATTTGACCAGTTGGGAAAAAAGTTTTTAGAAGATTTAAAACTCAAGAGCGGCTTCCTCAATCAGGTAAAAAGCCTGATCTTCCGGGTGGTGTTAAAAGTTCTCAAATTTTTATTTCTGGATGACGTGATGGTCGAGCTGAACAAAAAACCCTCCGACCAACTGTCCCGCGCCGACATCGAGAGCGCCGTCCGGCGGGTGGGCGTCGAATTTGTGATTTCCACAATCACCGACAATATCCTGCTCCTGCATGTTCTCAATGGATTCCTGCTCGCCCTCACCTTCGGTCTGCCCTTTTTCCTGTTCTGGACCTTTTGACTTTTTCTTCAAAATTTCCGCATAATAGGTGCAAAGCTTTCTCCCTTTACTCAAATTTATCGAAACCGCAATGGAGTTGCAAGATTCATCATTAATTAAAGGAGTGCGTCATGAAGCAATTTATAAGTTGGGGAATTTTGGTCATTTTTCTGGCAGGAATATTGGCGGGCGCGGCAGGGTGCGCTGGGGGAGACAGCAGTCACAAATCGTCGAAAAAAAGAATCTACAAGGAAAGCCGTGAGGGATCGGGAGGCTACTGACGGAAAGAACGGGATCTTGAAACTGCAGGAGTCTTTATAGAGAGAGCGCCGAGGTCACGGGACTACGAAAATTTTAAACGGAAAGAGCGGACAGGCGTTCCAGAATATTTTCCCGCTCGTGATACCCCAGAAAAAGCAGGCCGTCGGAAAGCGAATAGTTGTGGGGAAAGGTCATGACTTCACGGCTGATCCGCTCCACCACTTCCTGATAAACTTCGGTGGCCTGCTCGGCGGTCAAACCCGTCCGGGTGTCGTAAGAAAAACCCAGGGCCAGATCGTGATCTGGCGGTGATTGCAAATTATAAACGCCATACTCCTCGGCGGCTTTCGCAATGGGCGTGCCTTTTTCCAGATCAAATTGGGAAGCAATGCAGGAAAACCCAGGTGAATCGAGAACGGCCTGGTTGTCCATCACAAAGTTGACAGAATCCATGACCTCGTCGCGGGTTTCGGAAGGAAACCCGATCAAAATGTAAAAGTGCATGGCAATGCCGATGCGGATGCATTGCTCGACCGTTTCGTCAATCACTTCCAGCGGACATCCCTTCTTCATGGCCTCCAGCACCCGCTGGTTGTACGACTCCAATCCGAAGATCAACTTTCTGCATCCGGCTTTATAAAGCAACTCCAACCGGTTGTCCCGCAGAAGGCTTTTCTCGAATTTCAATTCGCCGGTCCATTGCACATTGATATCCGAATCGACCAACTTTTGGGCGAACGTCTTGAGGAAATTGATCGGCAGGGCTTCGTCCGTGAAGAAAAAATAATTGCAATTGTACTTCTCCTTCAGCTTTTTGAAATCCTGCGCCACCGTATCGGCATAACGCACATGAAAGTCGATGTGGTCAAATGGAATTGAACAGAAAGCGCATTTCTCCCAGTAACAGCCGCGCGATCCCATGACCGGTAACACCCGCTCCGGCGAAAGATAGAGATCAAACGGAATGCCGTCGAAATCCGGCGTCGGCAACGCGTTCAACTCTTCTTTGGCAAATGGCCGGTTGACCTTCACTTGCCCCTTATCCCGATAAACCAAATTGGGAACTTTTGAGAAATCCCGATCACCGCGCAATTGCTCGACCAAGCGCAACAGCGGCGTCTCTCCCTCGTGCACAATAACGCTGTCGATGAAATCGAACAAGGGTGAGCCTTGCTCCAAACGATCGACCAGTTTGGTGAACACACTGCCGCCAATGGTGATGTGAATGTCCTTATTCGCTTCCTTGATGAGGTGCGCCAGCGTCAGCCCCGGAATGACCTGTTCCACCGAGGTGATGGAAATTCCCAAAACGTCGATATCTTCTTTCAAAATGCCCGGCAGGTAATGCTCTTTATACAGGTCGTAAAAAAAGTTCTCTTCGGGATGGCTGAAAGAATCGATTATTTCTTTGGAAGAATAAGGCGACCAGCGCAGTTGACTGCCGATCACGGTGAGCTGGGAGGGATAATACGACGCCAGAATATTGTCGAGCCAGACGTCGATGATCTTGAGGCTCTCCATGTAGCGTTGAATGTCGTAAAAATCTTCACAGCGCAGAGACGCTTTGGCCGCGTCGATCTGGTCCTTCAACGCCGGGATGACTTCCTCCGCCTCGCGCAATTTCTGAAATTTTTCGCGCTCGAAATCCGTGTGATACGGTTTCGCTCCCAATTCATTCAATTGCCGAAGAATGCGGTCATACAACGGCTGGGTCTTTTCCCAGGTACACAAGTGGTCCAACAACTCGATCGCCAGATCGCGCTGAACCACATCCTCAATGCCATGCTGATGCAGGAATGCTTTCAGCGCCGGCAGGCTGAGGTACGGCTGGGACGGATGCCAGGAAGATGGGAAGATGAGATAAATCATTGATAAATTCCGATTGAACTTTCTAAAAGGCTCAAAAATTTAAAATCAGTCTATTGCGGTTTGGGAGCCATGAACACCAGCATGGTCGTCTTGTCCGATGTGTGATTCACCACCCCATGCTCGTCGCCGGAAGGCGCCATCGTCATCTCACCGGCATGCACCTCTTTTTCCTCAGCGCCGATGGTGATGCGGGCGCTCCCCTCAAGGATATAGTATATCTTGTCAGACCCCTCATGTGCATGCACTTTTTGGGTCTGCCCCGGTTCCAGGCAATAGACATCACAAAAAAACCGGTCCGTATCGAACAAACTCACCTTGTTCATTTTTTCGGATTTGAAGGCGATTGCGTCGCCGACCTTGACCACTTTCATAACGCTCCTGAGACAGTTTCAACTGACAGATGCCCCAGCGAAAGAAGCACCCGACATTATTGAAATTATTTTGATTAGGGGATTCTATCACAGAATGGATCAGCTTCAAGCAAATTCAGAAGAACCGATTACGGAGGGCTATAGGATTGACTTAGGAGACCGAATCCTCTATTTTGAATCTCTGAGTATCAGCTTTTTCAAAGAATATTCCTGCAAAATTCGCAGTTGGCGGAGCAGGTTGATGAGGACTTCCCACCGCCATGAAACTGTCATTCTGAGTGCCAGCGAAGAATCTGTGTTTTAGTCCCCCCTTCTCCGAAGAGCCTGTCCTGAGCTTGTCGAAGGAAGGCCAGGGGGCTTGCTCTTTATGGAAATTCTGTCTTGAAACAGGGTCGGGGCGTGGCGCAGTCTGGTTAGCGCACTACGCTGGGGGTGTAGGGGTCGGAGGTTCAAATCCTCTCGCCCCGACCATTTTTCAATGACTTACCCGAAAGCACTTTTTATTTTGTAGCCATTTCATAGCCAATTGTAGCCATTTCCATTTCCATTTTCTCGATTGCCTCACATTTTTGCCGGGGTGCAAGGACGCTGGCCTCTCACGCGGAAACAGGCAGCATAACTTCCGTTTTTAAAGAATTCACAATAATTTTGATAACCACTTCCCATACTTTTCCCATAGCTAAAGCAGTATTTTCAATAGTTCCACTTTAAAGTTTATGGGGATTTCTATTCGGGCAGGTTTTGTCACTGCATAGGTTGGGAATGGTCTGGGTACCCTCCACCATCAACGCACTTCATTATGGGCCGTAGTTTCTACTGCCCCGCGAGTTGTTGTTGGACTTTGCCTTTGAATTCGAGCGGTCTGCGGATTTTTTCAAAGGGGTCGCTGGCACCGCCGGTGCCGCAAATGGTGACGGTCCCGTAATTCAGTATCCGCCCCCAGATCCCCTGCTCCACCTGAATGCTCTCCACCCGGTTGAGCAGAACTTCCATGGTTTTTCTTTTGATGAAGCCTTCTTTGGCGACGACTCTATGATTGGTGATCCCAAACTCGCACGTTATGAAGTAAATCCAGATTACGAAAGTGTGAATGAGAGACACCATGCCAAACAGCCCGGCAAAAAAGAAAAACTCCGGCCGCGCATATTTTCCGAGGGCCACAAAAGTGATGGCAATCAACAACCACACCACGGGCCAGATGAAAATGATTTTGTGGTGGCGCGTTTTATAAATCACCCGCTCACCTTCCAGCAAATTTTTATCGATGTATCCCATGGCACCAGTATAAAGGCAAAATATCGGTAATACAGAGCCATCTGACCAATCTCTGGAATAACAAGGTGATAGTATCAACTGGTCGGTATATTAGGAATGGTGGCCTTGTGCAAGTGGTGGCTCTCTGGAAACAGAGATTCTTCGTCGCTGATCGCTCCTCTGAATGACAAATCGGGCCTTGAGATGTCATGCTGAGCCTGTCGAAGCATCTATGTTTTTCGTTTTAACACTTCTGCAAAGGTCTCTCGGGAAAGGGGGGGCGCATCTTGCTCGCATTTGAGCATGGGGGCTTGCGGATACGCTCAGTCCTCCAGGCCTCTCTGGATCATGGTGTCGGCCATTTCATAGGCATGCTCGGATATCCGTACTTGGTCGGACTGCAGGCCCTCCGCCGCCAGGTACCCCTGCATGGCCAGTCCGGCCAGCCAGTCCCGGCGCGAAATGCCCATGGAGATGTAGTTGAGGTCCTTTTCGCCATCCCCGGTTTTTAAAAGTCTGTGTGGGTAAATCGACCCACCCTCGTTCTTTTTCATAGTCGCCTCTCCGCTGAGGTTTCAGATAGCCGCCATAAGGGTGCGGCCGCGCCCCATTCTAAATCATGGTATTGAGAAAATCCTCGTCCTCCATGTCGTCGTTTAAATATTCGGGAAGTTTGGTGTTGGCATCCACCTTGGCCGATTGAATCTGCGGGACACTCAGCCCGGAGGCATCGGTCAGGTTGGCCCCCTTCAAATTGGCGTCGGCGAACAGAACGTCCTCGTTGAATTGGGAGCTTTGCAGATCGGCATTTTCCAAATCAGCGTTTTGCAGATTGGACTCCATAAAATTGCAATTTTTAACGATAGCGTTGGCCATTTGCGCGCTTTGCAGATTGGCTTCCTGGAGTTTGGCTCTTTCCATATTGGCGCCTTCCAGAATCGCGCCACTTAAATTCGCGAATTGCAGTTTGGCTTCCTTGAGGTTCGCCCCTTTCAAGTTAATTTTTGAAATTTTAAGCCCTCTAAGATCGGCTCCAGAGAGGTCTACAGGTTCATCAGGATTCTGGTCGCGCCACTCATTCCATCCTTCAGTTCCCTTTTTGATCAACTCCAGATGCTGTTCATTTGCCATTTATCACTCTCCTTAATATCCCGGCCAGATGCCCGAAAGGCTTTCCAAGCCGGAAACAATTGAACATTAATTCGGTAAATTCTAAACTATTGCAAAATTTTTACCATCCATTTTTCTTATTTTGGGCGATAATAAACCTGCTTAAATAGGATAGAACTTTCACGAAGACCTTATTATTTGGAAAGGACCCCCATGTCAACCATCAATCAGGCCGACGTCCACAAAGTCAATGAGTGGCTGAAGGCGGATTCGGCTAATATACTGGATATCCGTGACCCCATGTCGTTTGCCATGGGCCATATCCCAAAGGCCACCAACCTGACCGAAGAAAACGCGGAAGACTATTTCAACCAGGCCGACAAGGAAAAAACCCTGGTGGTGTGCTGTTACCACGGCATCTCCAGCCAAGGCGCCGCCGCCCAGTTTACCGAAATGGGCTTTAAGGACGTGCACAGCATGATCGGCGGATTCGAATCCTGGCAGGCAACCTATCCTTTCGATCGATGAACCCACAGAACTGAAAATTCGATGGCCGACCTCGCAGGCAAAAATATATTACTGGTGATCCCCAAAAACCAGTTTGATGATGCCGAGCTGTCCCGAACCCGGGCCGTACTGGACGCCACCGGCGCGCGCATCGTGATTCTTTCCAAGTCCGGCCAGTCAGCGGTGGGCATGAACAAAACCCGCATCACACCAGACAGCCGGATCGTCGATTGGAACAAACAGGCGGGAGTGGCCGGGAAATACCACGCGGTGCTGGTGATGGGTGGCAAGGGCGCGCCTAAATCCTTATGGGACGACGACATCCTGCCGCAGATTTTGACCGATCATTATCGGGCGGAGCGGGTGATCGGGGCCATCGGTTTGGGCGTGGCGGTGCTGGCACGGACGGGATTGCTTGCCGGCGACGCCGCGGGACCGGACGATGAAAAATTTTTAGCCGAGCTGGAACAGGCGGGAGTGGCCCCGTCACCCGATGCCATCACTCATTACGGCAACGTCATCACCGCCCGCGACGCTGACGCCGCCACCGAATTCGCGCAGACGGTTGTGGCGGTTTTGGCGGAAACCTGAGTTTCGCCCTTCCACGGTGAGAAATTTTCCAGAGGCGGCACCGATTTCTCTACTGGCCAATCGGCAGGGTCAACAACAGTCCGCCGCCGGTACCCCCGCCGGCCTGCAGGGAGAATATCTGCGCCAGCAGGGAAAAGGTGGATTTCGAAGATAAATCGGCATCGTCGATATAAAACCAGGTCCCCCGGTGTTTCACCGCAATGGACGCTGAATTAGGCCTGCCATCGGCGGATCTGATTTTAAAAAGGTCCCCGGTGATATTGTCCCAGTCGAATACCCGGCCACTGGCATCGTGCGTGATGGTCACTATCCCTTGCTCCTGGTGCCGTACCGGGATCTCAATCCCCTGGGAAAGGTAGTGCATGATGCCCAGGAGGGAACGGGTCTTGATGCGAATATTTTGCGAGCCATCCAGCGCGGTCAATTTAAACCGTCCGTTGTCGGGAGGCACTCCCACCAGACTGGCAAACTCCCGAAGCTCCGCAC
>SMVS01000153.1 GCA_004357435.1 Nitrospina sp.
CCCGCATGGCCGAACCGATGTCCGACGAGGAAATGGCTGAGGCCATGGAAAAAATGGGACGCCTGCAGGATCAGATCGACGCCGCCGACGGCTGGGAACTCGACCGCCAGATCGAAGTGGCCATGGATGCGCTGGTTCTGCCGCCCGACGACCAAAAGACAGCCAGCCTTTCCGGCGGTGAAGCCCGGCGTGTGGCTTTGTGCCGGCTCCTGCTACAAAAACCGGACATCCTCCTGCTCGACGAACCGACCAATCACCTCGATGCCGAGACCGTGCAATGGCTGGAGGACACCCTGCGCGATTTCCCCGGCAACGTCATCGTCGCCACCCACGACCGTTACTTTCTCGACAACATCACCCAATGGATTCTTGAATTGGAAAACGGCAAAGGCCGCCCGTTCGAAGGCAATTACTCCGCCTGGCTCGAGCAGAAAGCCGAACGCCTGGCGCTAAAAGAAAAGACCGAATCCAGCACCCGCAAACGCCTGGCCAAGGAACTGGCATGGATCCGGTCCACCCCCAGCGCGCGCCGCACTAAAAACAAAAGCCGCATTCAGGAATACGAAAAATTAGCCGGACAAAAAACCGAAGTGCAGGAAAACTCGCTGGACATTCAAATCCAGCCTGGCCCACCGTTGGGCGAAAAAGTCATCGTGGCCAAAAACCTGTGCAAAGGATACGGCGACAATCGGTTGATCGAGAATTTGGATTTTTCCTTTCCACGCGGCGCGATCGTCGGATTGATCGGTCCCAACGGCATCGGCAAAACCACGTTGTTCCGCATGATCGTCGGCGAAGAACAACCGGACTCCGGCTCGCTGGAGTTGGGATCGAGTGTGTCGCTCTCCTACGTCGACCAGCAACGCCACGATCTCGACGATAACAAAACCGTGTTTGAAGAAATCACCGGCGGCGACGACCAGATCGAAATCGCCGGGCGTGCCCTGAACGCCCGCGCCTACGTTGGCCGGTTCAACTTCAAAGGCTCCGACCAGCAGAAAAAAGTCGGCGCTCTCTCCGGCGGGGAACGCAACCGCCTGCACCTCGCCAAACTGCTGAGACGTGGCGGCAATGTCCTGTTGCTCGATGAACCGACCAACGACCTCGACGTCCTCACGCTCAGCAACCTGGAAAACGCCATCCTCAACTTCAGCGGATGCGTCCTGGTCATCAGCCATGACCGGTTTTTTCTGGACCGCATCTGCACGCATTTACTGGTGTTTGAAGGCGCCAGCAAGGTGCGGTGGTTCGATGGCAACTTCGAGGCCTATCAGGAGGTGCGCAAAAAAGAGCTGGGCGGCCGCGAAGAAAACCGCCGTTCCAAATACAAAAAACTCACCATCCGTTGACGGGAAGGACCGCCGGCCAGCATTGAATTTATTTTTCGGAAAATTGCCGGAGATACAAAATCAAGCGCCAGACTTGATTGTCGGACAGGAACTTGTAGGCGGGCATACCTGCGGCAGTTCCGTTTTTGATGACCCAGAACATTTGGCCGTCGGAAAGGGGGTGCATGGTTTGCGGGCAGGCAAAATTACGGGGCATAGCGGCCAGGCCCTGCGCCATCATACCCAGCCCATTGCCGTTGGCGCCATGGCAAACTTTGCAGGCCGAGGGTTCGGCCGACCATTGATACAAATCCTCACCGCGCGTCAGGTTTTCGACGGTGAGCGGTAGTGGGTTTTTCAGGGTGAAAAATTCATCGGGAGCTTGCGGGGTGGTGCGTGTTTGCGGGCAAATACCACCCCCTCCCCGGCCCATGCCGTGATGCATTTGGTGCCGCTCATGGCGTCCGCCATGCGGCCGCCCCTGGTGCATGGCCAGCGTGACGCTGGACCTAAAAGGCTCGTCCTTTAAAAAGTGGCCTGAAAGGGTTGGGCGCATAACCGAGTCGGGACCCGCCGGTACGGCAAATTCCAAAGGCCCGATCCCTACCAGCATGAATCCCAGGAGGGCCACGATGGAAAATTTAAACCACGTCCTATCACATCGTTTCAAAAGTTCAATTCTCCCAGTGGACAGTTAGGGCAGTTGCGGTGAAGAAATAACGATGGGTGCACCATCCAGCGCTTTCAAAAACTCCACCACGTCCTGCACTTCGGAATCGGTCAACTCCAGAGGCGTGATGAACGGGCTCAGGTTTTCTTTGACGTCGCCGCCACGGTTGTAAAACCGCACCACCTCGGTCAAACTCGCCGCACTGCCATCGTGCATGTACGGCGCACTGGCGGACACACTCCGCAAGCCCGGCGTTTTGAATCCGCCTTTATCAAAATCTTCTTTGGATATATTGAACCGCCCCAAGTCTTCCGTCAAAGGACCGTGTTGCTGGACGCCGATGTTGTGGAACCCGCTGTCGGTGAACACCGGACCGTTGTGGCATATCACACACTTGGCCTTGCCGAAGAACAGGTTCATGCCATTGACGGCGGAAGCCGACAGGACGGATTTGTCGCCGGTCATGTATTTATCATAAGGCGCGTTGTTGGAAACCACGGATCGCTCAAAAGTGGCGATGGCTTTGCCGATATTTTTGGGTGTCATGCCCCCGAACACTTTCTGAAAGCGCTCCACATATTCCGGCACGGCACCGAGTTCTTTTACCAACTCATCCAAATTCTGGTTCATCTCGCCGGCGGCCTGGATCGGACCCAGGGCCTGCTCTTCTAAAGATTTGGCTCTCCCATCCCAGAACTGCACCGCGAAATAACCGCTGTTGATGATGGTGGGAGAGTGCCGTCCCAGCTCCTGGCCTCCAAACCCGATGGCCCTCGGCAAACCGTCACTCCAGCCTTTATCCGGATGGTGACAGGTGGCGCAACTGACCGAGTTGTCACCCGAAAGCCGTGGATCGAAATACAACATTTTGCCCAGCTCTTCTTTTTTTTTGGACCAGGGGTTATCAACAGGATAGTGCATCGCGGGCACCGGTTCGTAAAATGAATCCGCGATTTCGTTTTCAACTGCGTTATTCTCTTCATTGGGAGAACACGCCGCCAACATTGCGATCAGAATAAAAGTCAGCAACCTCATGATAGAATTCCCTTATATAATTTGGGGTTGACCCTGCCATGTTTTGGTCTCGACGTGGCACTTTCATTGCTCAAACTGTACCACCAATCCCGCGAAATTTCAGCCCCACAGCAGAGCTCCCTGCAGGCAGAGTGCTGAAGTCTGGATTGATGCTCAACAGAATCATTGGGCGCCAGTCAAAGTTTAACCCCTTGGCCGCCCGCCGCGGCTGGTTATTCTGCCGGTCCAAAAGATCGGATGAACTGGATGACGTGCCAGCCTTCCTCTTCGGTGATCCCCTTGCCAACACGGATCGGCATGCCGGTACCGGCACTGCCGTTTTTAAGAATCCACATCAACTCGCCATCGGTGCGAATCTCCTGCCATTTTTCATCGGTAAAATTGCGCGGCGAATGACCAGGCACTTTCACACCTTCGCCGTTTTTGCTGTGACAGGTGACGCACAGGCCTTTGCCGAAATATATTTGCCGGCCCAATTCGATCCGCTCGGGGGTGGTGGTAAACGGACTTTCAATTTCCTGAACGTCCTCCAGCTGATCCATCGGCACTCGCGGTTCATAAATATTGGGATGGAAAGCCTGCGCCAACGGCAGAGAACCCGCAAACATCACGATTATGAAAACCGCTATCTTTTTTCTCTTCATGCTCACCTTCTGATAATTCTCCAAATAAGGGAGCCTTGCAAAAAAGAGAAATCGGGCCACCGCTGAATGGACGGAGTTTTCATGAACATCTCGGGAGGCTCAGGAAATGGGACTGCGGACCAGCCGGGTGAAGGCATCGGGTCCTTTTATTTTGTCCTGATAGGTTTGGCCGCCTTCATCCTTGAAGGAAACGACGATGGCTTTACCGCCTTTTTCGGCGCTGGTCCAGGTGCTCCAGCCGGCACCGCTTGGGAAAATCCGGTCGATGAAAATTTTATCGCCGTCCTTGTCCGTATTGCGTTTTCTGCGGTCATACAATTGACTGGCTTCCTCGGGACTGGGCAGTCGCCAGTCGGTGTAGCCCGCAAATTTTTTGTTGTTCATTTTTTGCACAAACTCGCTGGCGGTGTACCAGTTCACCCATCGCTTCTGCATCTGCCAGGTGTCCTGCTTCATCCACATCAACCGGGTTTTCATGTCCATCACCGTGCCGTCACCTAAATCCTGGAAGCGCTTGTCGGCGGACACCTGGACCGGTTTTCTTGGAACGGCATTTTCAGCCATGAGCAAGTTTATCTGGAACCCGGCGACCAAAAAGATTATCAGAATTATTTTCCAGTACAGGAAATTAAGGGACCGCATCATCCACCTCCACAATGCCTGCGAAATCCGCAAGGGATTTATAATTTGCATCAAGTTTACCTTATCCGGCAGAACCACGCAAACGGGTAAATCGGGTTGACAGTCCGGGCGGTTGGAGTAGAATTGACCGCATCACCAAGGGGGAAACACTATGAAACTTAAAGCTCAACAGGGTTCCGCGATTTTAAAAATCCTGCTGACACTGGTCCTTGCCGGTTCACTGATCACCACTTTTGCATACGGAAAACCCCGCGATAAAGACCGCTGGGATTCCAAATACGATCAAGAAACCTACATTTTCGGCCGGACGCCGGTGGCGTTTCTCAAAAACAACGTCCACCTCCTGCCCAAGGGAAAAGTTCTCGACCTGGCCATGGGCGAAGGCCGAAATGGCGTGTTTCTGGCCACTCAGGGATTTGAGGTCGTGGGCTGGGATATTTCGGAAGTCGGTCTCCAAAAGGCGCACCAGCTGGCCCAGGCGCATGGGGTCAAAATCGAAACCCGCGTGGTGGACCTCGAAACCGCTCAATTCGAAAAAAATGCCTACGATGTAATTCTCATCATGTACTACATGCAGAGGAACCTGTTTCCCAAAATAATGGAAGCCTTGAAGCCGGGCGGCATGGCGATGATCGAAACCTACAACACCGATTACCTGAAATACGCCCGGTTCAATAAAAAATACCTGCTGGAACCCAACGAACTGCTGGAGCATTTCAAGGATTTTAAAATCATCCGCTACCAGGCCTACGACGACGGCAAAGAAGCCTATTCAAGCATCATCGTCCAAAACCAGTCCGCGACTGGCGGCACCGGCGAAGCGCCAGGGCTGAAGGGGTCACACTCCCATGGCGGTCAATAATCGCGGGCATGAAGCTAAAGATTAGCCATTCGCTTCCCCCGCCAAGGGGCTCTCAATAATGGTCAGGCATGATTCCCAACCATCAGTCCTCGGGGTCCAGCGTAATGCTGTTGGGAAAAACTGAAAAACTTTTTCTCGCGCTGGCCAACGCGTTTCCCCTTTGGGTGGTGACCGGCGCCGGGCTGGCTTTTTGGGAACCGGCCACCGCCACTTGGTTCCGCCCCGACTGGATTCCATTTTTTCTCGGCATCATCATGCTGAGCATGGGTTTGACCCTGACCGCGCGGGATTTTATCCGCGTACTTGAAATCCCCCGACCGGTACTCCTGGGCGTGGGGTTGCAATACCTGGTCATGCCTTTTTTAGGATTCACGCTGGCCCGGCTTTTTGATTTGCCGGTGGACTTCATGATCGGCTTGATTCTGGTCGCCAGTTGTCCCGGCGGCACCGCGTCCAACGTGGTGTGTTTCATCGCCCGGCTCAACGTTCCCCTGTCCGTGACTCTCACCACCTGCTCCACCCTGCTGGCGGTGGGGATGACGCCATTGCTGACCACCTGGCTGGTGACCGTGGTTTCCCGCGACCTGCTGGGGACGGCTGTCCAAGTCGATACCATGGGTCTGCTGTTCAACACGCTCAAAGTGGTGATCCTGCCCGTGACGGCCGGCGTGCTCCTCAACCATTTTTTCCATGCGTGGGTGAAGCGGATCACCCCTTACACCCCGTTTCTGGCGGTTTTGTCCATCGTGTTCATCGTCGACTACATCCTGGCCGCCCAAAAACAATCCCTCCTTGAAAGTGGCGGCAACTTACTTCTGGCTGTGGTCACTCTGCACTTTTTGGGTTTCGCGCTGGGTCACGTTCTGGCACGCATCATCGGCGTGGAGGACCAAAGCGCGCGCACCATTTCTATCGAAGTGGGCATGCAAAACTCGGGATTGGCGACGGAACTGGCACGCACTAACTTTACCGCATTCCCACTGGCCACC
>SMVS01000154.1 GCA_004357435.1 Nitrospina sp.
CATCGAAATTGCCGAGAGCGACCACGGGATAGGGGAGCGGTCCGGCGATGTTTTTGGTGCCTCGGATTATTTTCATCAACCCACTCTCAACGGTGGAGTGCCTTCCGGGTTGCCGTGGTCTGGCATGACGCAACGCGATTAAAGGCACTGATTTCGTTTTTTATCTTTCCTCAAACGTAAAAAGTGCAGGCAACGGTCGGGCCGCCCCTGCACCTCTAAAATCAGCCGCTTCATGGTATCCAACCCGCCGCACCCTGTCAATGCAGGGCGCCCCTGCAGGCAGATGGGCCGGCGAAGCGCCGGGGGCCAAGAGGGTCCGGGTTTCTACTTGTGGTCAACAACTGTGGGGTATGGTTTAAGTAGTTGCCCCATTTATGGGGCGTTTTTCAAAACCGCTCGATGAATCGAGCAACTACAAAACCAAAACAACCCCCCCCCAGCCCATTTGTTGAGCGCATATCCGAGTGAGGATCCATCTGCCTGCCCCCGCGAGGGGGTTTGACAG
Source organism: Nitrospina sp. (assembly GCA_004357435.1). Taxonomy (GTDB): domain Bacteria; phylum Nitrospinota; class Nitrospinia; order Nitrospinales; family Nitrospinaceae; genus SMVS01. The sequence continues at coordinate 506 of SMVS01000154.1, forward strand.
GGTATATAAAAGGTGATTAAATCAACGCATGCGATGGCGCGAGGGTGGCGGAACTGGCAGACGCGCTGGATTTAGGATCCAGTGGGCAACCGTGGGGGTTCGAATCCCCCCCTTCGCATAGTGACGAATTTTAAAACCTGAACCGTACCCAACCCATGAAATGTGAAGTCGAAGACATCGATGCCTGCAACAAAAATTTGAAAATTGAAATCCCGCTGAGCGATTACCAATCCCGGCTGAAAGCCTATTACGCCAAGCTCTCGCACCAGGTGAAGGTTCCCGGATTCCGCAAGGGCAAGGTGCCGCAGGCGATGCTGGAAAAACGTTTCGGGCCGGAGGTGAAGCAGGAAGTCCTCTCGCAGATAGTTTCCGACAGCATCAATCATGGCATTCAGGAGCACAATCTGCGCGCCATCGGCGAACCGAGCATTGTCGAAATTAAGGCCGAGGAAGGCACCGATATCACTGTCACCGCCAAGGTGGAAGTGGTGCCGGATTTTGAAGTCAAGGAATTCAGCGAAATCGAGTTGGCCCTCCAGGTCGCGCGGGTGAGCGACAAAGAAGTGGATCAGGTGATCGACGCTTACCGTCAGCAACATGCCAAGTCGGTGCAAATTTCCGACCGGGCGGTGGAGAAGAACGACTATGCAAAGTTCGATTTCGACAGTACCGTCGATGGCAAAACTTATGAAAATGGATCGGCCAAGGATTATGTCATTCAGGTCAGTTCCAAAGATCTGGTGGAGGGGTTTGATCAACAGATATTGGGCATGAAATTGGGAGAAGAAAAAAGCTTCACCCTGCTGATGCCGGAGAATCATCCCAACACCAAATTGGCAGGCAAGGACGTGGCATTCAAAGTGGTGTTGAGAGGTATTCAGATCAAGGAGCCGCCGGCGTTGGATGATGAATTCGCCAAAATTGCGGACCCCAAGCAAAATTACCAGACGGTGGCGGAATTGAAAGCGGGAGTGCGCAAAGGACTGGAAGAGTATGAGCGCAAGCGGGCCAAAAAGGAGAGCAAGAAGGCGCTCGCGGACAAGCTGGCCGAAGTGAACCCGATCGATATTCCGGAGCGACTGGTCAAGGAACAAATTCAATTCATGGTTCAAAAGGAAAAGGACCGGCATGCGCAGGCTACGGGCGAGCCGCATGGCCACGATCACGACCACGACCATGAGCACCCGGAGAACCCGGTTGAGGTCACCGCTGAGGAGGAAAAACAGCATCGCGAAGCCGCCATGAAAATCCTGCAACAGGAGCTGGTGATCGGCAAACTGGCCACCGACATGAAAATCAAGATCAGCGAGCAGGAACTCGAGGCGGAGCTGACAAACTTCATGTCCCTTCTGGGCGGCGGGGATATCAAGAAAATCAAGAAGGAATGGTCGGAGTCCGGGGCTTTGGCTCGCCTGCACACCCGGATGCGCCGCGAAAAGACCTTGGACCAGGTCATTGAGCAGGTCACACTGAAAGAAGAAATGGTTGACAGAGAGGAAATTCCGACCGATAATCGAGGGGATGCATAACCCTTTTAACCGGTATAGTTTAAAGGCCTACAGGGTCACCCATTAGCCCAATTGGACTGATGGGTTTTTTAGAATAGTCCAGTCTTCAAAACCACCACCCCGTTCCAGGAAAGAGTTCGCTGACCTTATGAGAAAAGAAAGTTATAACGCCATCACCAATCAATTGGTTCCGATCGTTGTGGAGCAGACCAGCCGCGGCGAACGTTCATATGATATTTATTCGCGGCTGTTGAAAGACCGTATCATTTTTATCGGGACACAGATCGATGACCACATGGCGAATTTGATCATCGCCCAATTATTGTTTCTGGAATCTGACGAGCCGGATCAGGATATTTATCTATACGTCAACACTCCCGGCGGCCATGTCTCATCCGGCCTGGCGATTTACGACACGATGCAGTACATCAAGCCGGACGTACAAACCATCTGTCTTGGGCAGGCCGCCAGCATGGGAGCCATGTTGCTGGCCGCAGGCGCCCATGGCAAGCGGTTCGCCCTGCCGCATGCGCGAATCATGATCCATCAGCCTTCCGGCGGGTTTCAGGGGCAGAGCACCGACATTCAAATCCAGGCTCAGGAAATCTTAAAGATTCGCGAAGCGCTGGATGCGATTTTGGCGAAGCATACCCGGCAGACAAAAGAGAAAATCCGTTTGGACACCGAGCGGGACCATTTTATGACCGGTGAGGAGGCCAAGGCGTACGGTTTGATCGATAGCGTCATCACCGACCGGATTGAAACCGGACCCGGCAAGGCAAAAGATAAAGGCAAAGATAAAAAGGAAAAATAAAATTCTGTGATGGGACCGGGCGGACCGCCTGATTCCACCTGGGTTTTCGGAGATTTCCATGGCGAAAAAAAGTTCCACAACAGGCAATTACCGATGCTCCTTTTGCGCTAAAAGCCAGGAGGAAGTGAAAAAACTGATCGCCGGACCGACGGTCTACATTTGCGATGAGTGCATCGAGTTGTGCAACGAGATCATGGTGGAGGAGTGGACCCAGGAGAAGAGCGAAGATTTCAAACACCTGCTCAAACCCAAGGAAATTTTCAAGCATCTGGATCAGTACATCATCGACCAGGAGCGGTCCAAAAAAATCCTATCGGTGGCCGTACACAACCATTTCAAACGGGTCGATTCCAGCATCGACTTGGGGGATGTGGAACTGCAGAAAAGCAACGTGCTATTGATTGGGCCGACGGGGTCCGGTAAAACCCTGATGGCGCAGACTCTGGCGCGGATTCTTGATGTGCCGTTCACCATCGTGGATGCCACCACCCTCACCGAAGCCGGGTATGTCGGCGAGGATGTGGAAAACATCATCCTCAAGTTGTTGCAGGCGGCGGATTACGACGTGGAAAAAGCCGAGCGCGGCATCATCTACATCGATGAGGTGGACAAAATCAGCCGCAAATCGGAGAACCCGTCGATCACGCGGGATGTGTCCGGTGAGGGTGTGCAACAGGCGCTTTTGAAAATCATCGAAGGCACCCATGCGAGCGTGCCCCCACAGGGCGGCCGCAAACACCCGCACCAGGAATTTCTGCAGGTCGACACCACCAACATTCTTTTCATTTGTGGTGGTGCTTTTGTTGGGCTTGACAATATCATCCGCAACCGCATCGGCAAAAAGACCATGGGTTTCGGGCAGGTATTGGTGTCCAAGGACAACCACGACATCGGCGATGTGCTCGATCAGGTGAAACCGGAGGATCTGCTGAAATACGGATTGATCCCGGAGTTCGTCGGTCGCTTGTCGATCATGGCCACTCTGCGGGAACTGGATGTGGAGGCTTTGGTGCAGGTGCTCACGGAGCCGAAGAACGCCCTCATTAAACAATACAAGAAACTGTTTGAGTTTGAGAATACCAAGCTCACGTTCACCGAGCCGGCCATTCGTGCCATTGCGCAGAAGGCGTTCGATCTTAAAACCGGAGCCCGCGGGCTGCGGTCCATTTTGGAAGACATCATGCTCGACATCATGTTCGATCTGCCTTCCTGCCAGGATGTCGAGGCCGTGATGGTCAATGAAGAAGTGATCGCCAAGCACGAGGCGCCGCTGGTGGTTTACCATAAGCAAAAACAGGCCAGCTGATTTATGTCCACCGACCAAGTTATTATTCCACTGGTCCCTCTGCGGGATATCGTGGTGTTCCCGTTCATGGTGATCCCGCTTTTTGTAGGCCGGGAAAGGTCCGTCCGCGCCCTGGAAAAATCGATGGCGGACCAGAAGAGCATATTCCTTTCGACCCAACGCAACGCCAACCACAACGACCCCGGCCCGACGGACATTTACGAGACCGGAACCATTGCCACCATCCTGCAAATCCTGAAGCTCACCGATGGCACCATGAAAGTGCTGGTGGAGGGAGTTCAGCGCGCCCGCATCGTCGGATTCCAGAGCAACCCGGATTATTACGAAGTCGAAGTGGCCCGCATCCAGGAAAATGTTCAGATCACTCCGGACATCAAGGCATTGATGCGCAGTATTGAGGCGCTGTTCGAGCAATACGTCAAGCTCAATCAGAAAATCCCCCTGGAGTCACTTTCCGCCATCGCCAACATGAAAGAGCCGCACCGGTTTGCGGACACCATCGCCTCTTACATGGTATTCCAGACCAATGAAAAACAGGAACTGCTGGAGACCTACAATCCCGGCGACCGGCTGAACAAACTCATCACCACCCTGAAATCGGAAATGGAAATTCTCAAGATCGAAAAGCGGGTGCATGGCCGGGTGCGCAAATCCATGGAGCGGAGCCAGAAGGAGTTTTATCTCAACGAGCAGATGAAAGCCATCCAGAAAGAGCTGGGCAAACACGACGAGTTCAAATCGGACATCGATGAGCTCACGCAGAATGTTAAAAAAGCCAAGATGCCCAAAGAGGTGAATGAAAAGGCAAAAAAGGAAATTCGGCGGTTGGAGTCGATGCAACCCATGTCCGCCGAGGCCACCGTGGTGCGCAATTATATCGACTGGCTGGTCGATCTGCCTTGGAAGAAAGGGCCGGATGCCGACAAGGTCAGCATCAAGGATGCCGAGAAAATTTTGGACGCCGATCATTTCGGGCTGGAAAAAGTCAAGGAACGGATCATCGAGCATCTGGCGGTGATGAAACTGGTCAAGAAAATGAAAGGGCCGATCCTGTGCCTGGTGGGTCCCCCCGGGGTCGGCAAAACCTCGCTCGGCAAGTCCATCGCCCGCGCCACCGGCCGGAAGTTTGCGCGGATATCGCTGGGCGGCGTGCGGGACGAAGCGGAAATTCGCGGGCACCGGCGCACCTACATCGGCGCTATGCCCGGGAAAATCATCCAATCCATGAAAAAAGCCGGCACCCTCAATCCCGTCTTCGTGCTCGATGAAGTCGACAAAATGGGTACCGACTTCCGCGGCGATCCGTCGTCCGCTCTTTTGGAAGTGTTGGATCCGGAGCAGAACGTCAACTTCAACGATCATTTTCTCGAAATTGATTACGATTTGTCACAGGTGCTGTTCATTTGCAC
>SMVS01000155.1 GCA_004357435.1 Nitrospina sp.
CGCCTGAAAGAGGCCAAAGCATTGTATGAAAAAATTCTCACGCGGGTTCCCAGCCATGCGGAGGCCAGTTACAATCTGGCGTTGCTGTTGGAGGATGAAGGAAATATTGATTCCGCTGTTCAGTTCTACCGCCGATTTGTGAAAATGGGGGCCATCAGTCATCCTTCCCTGGCATCCAAAGTCCGGAATCGCTTGCAGGCACTGGAATAACCCTGGCCCGCCACCGGGAGGGGCGCGAGGTTGACGCCGGGTCTCTTTCCCGATAATCTATTCCCGAATCCCATGACCCCTGCTTGTGAGACGGGTGCGGTTTGAAAAATTTCATCAAAAATAATTTAATTGCGGGTTTAGTGGTGGTCCTGCCAGTGGGGCTTACCTATATCCTATTGGCATTTGTGATCAACGGGCTGGATCGGAGCATGGCTCCGGTTATTTCCGATTTCATCATTTGGTCGGGCGCGCCTTTGCCGGAGAATTTTCATTTCCCTGGATTGGGATTCGCGGTGGTTTGTATTTTTATTCTTTTGGTGGGGTTGCTGACCACCAATTTTTTAGGGAATAAAATTGTTGAAGCGAGTGACCTGTTGATGCATCGGACGCCATACGTCCGGGGTATTTACACAACCATCAAGCAAGTGGTGACAGCAATTTCCGAATCCAAAAAATCCTCTTTCAAAAAACTGGTCCTCATAAAATACCCTCACAATTCCATGCATATGCTGGGTATCGTGGCCTGCGATGCTCGCGGAGAAGTGGTCCACCGCTCTGAGGACAATCAGGTGAATGTGTTCATTCCCCTCATTCCAAACGTGACCGTCGGCTTTATGGTGGTGACCCCGAGGGACCAGATCACATTCCTGGAAATGACTCTGGAAGAGGGGGCGAAATTTCTGTTGTCGTTTGGTATTTTCAGTGGTGGCTCAGAAAAAAAGTCCGATGAGCCGGGATCCACCGCGAACCCACCTTCTCAACCGGACAAGGCCTAGCGGTTTTTTGGTTTTCCTGCAATGGATTCGCTGATATTTTTAGCCACGCGGGTATCCATTTTCCCCATTATTTTTCCAGCGACCTTACTTTTCATTCTTGAAATGATTTGGATGGCTATCGCCTGATCCAGATTTTCCAGAAGGGTGGACGCTTCCTGCGGTTTCATGGCCGAATAAATCTTTACCAGGGCAATGATATTCTTTTCGATCAAATCCCTTTTGATTCCGACTTGTTCCTCACTGCGGATCAAGGCATCTTCAATTTTTTTCAAATCAGCTCGCACTTTTTGCTCCAACAGTTCTAGATTTTTTTCGCGTAACAACAACCCCGTCTCCCGTTTTTTCAACTCCCGGTTCTTTTTCTCGATCATTTCCATGAGTCGCAGGGTTTCGGGGTTCAGTGCCGATGGTTTTCCGGGAAGTTTGGATGGGGATTTACTGTTTGGGTTCAATCCGGAATGCCTCTGTTTTAAATCGGCGCCCGGTTCTCCGGTCGGAGGTTGAGCCTGCACCGAAACACCAGAGACCAGAAGTGTGGTCAAGGCCATCGTTAAAATGTAATTGCGAAAGGTTCTCATCGTGATCTCATCAGCCATTGGTTGGAGGCGATCTCATCCAGAAACGCGGTCTCTGTTTTCTGCTCTTGTTTTTTAAGACGCAGATATTCTTTCTCCTTGAGGATTTGCAACATCCGCCGCTTTCGCATGGCTTCCGTCAACTCAGCTCGTTGGGCGACGGCCTGCTCCTCTGTTGCCGCTACCACCTTCTCCTGTTTTTCCTGGTTGGCTTGCAGTCCTCTCTCAAAATTATGATAAAGAATCAGGGTGTCCGATTGAATGGGGCGTGACCATTTTTGTTTTAAGCTTGCTTGACTGCGGCGCTTGCCGGAATCAATCACATCGAGTTCCTGCTGTTGCTTTATAAGGTGTGCCTGGATTTTAGCAAGTCCCAATTGCTCCAGTCTTTCCTGATTTGTGCGTAGTTTTAAAAGCGAATCCAGGCGAAATTTCATGAGGATGTCTCCCCAGGGTTCTGGTGCCATATCTTAGTGGACCCCAAAAAATTATTCATGAGCTGTTCCCCACGATTTTTCTCAAAGTGCTCACGCTGTCCGCCAGAGATACAGATTCCTTGATGCCCTGCTGTAAAAACTGGTTGAAGGCGTCAATCTTTTCAATGGCCAGGTCAATCTTGGGGTTGCTGCCTTTGGTGTAGGCCCCGATATTGATCAAATCCTCCGCCTCCCGATGAGTCGCAATGATGTCTTTAAACTTCATCGACAATTCATAATGCTCTGGCGACACCACATCAATCATCAAGCGGCTGATGCTTTCCAGGATATCGATGGCCGGGTAATGGTTGTGGGTCGCCAGCCGCCGGGACAGCACGATGTGTCCGTCCAGAATGGCCCGTACGGCATCGGAAACCGGTTCGTTCAAATCATCGCCCTCCACCAGAACCGTGTAGAGGCCGGTGATGGTTCCTCCACCTTGGGAAGTGCCGACACGTTCCAATAGTTTTGGGAGTAACGAAAAGACCGAGGGTGTGAATCCGCGAGTGGTCGGGGGTTCGCCCACCGACAACCCGATTTCCCGTTGGGCCAGAGCAAACCGTGTGATCGAATCCATCATCAAAACCACGTGCTTTCCCTGATCGCGAAAATATTCGGCGATGGTGGTGGCGATGAAAGCTCCGCGCAAGCGCACCAGAGGGGGGTGATCCGCTGCCGCCGCGACCACAACGGATTTCTTCATTCCTTCCTCACCTAAATTTTCTTCAATGAATTCCCGAATTTCCCGGCCACGTTCTCCAATTAAAGCGATCACGTTCACGTCCGCTTCCGTGTTACGCGCGATCATTCCCAGCAAAACCGATTTGCCCACGCCGGTTCCGGCCATGATGCCAAGCCGCTGACCCCGGCCGCATGTCAAGAGACCATTGATGGCGCCGACTCCCAAATCGAGAGGACGCGTTACCCGGTCTTTTCCCAGAGGGTTGGATGCGGTGTTGAAAAGGGGATAGTCGGTGCCCAGGGGGATCGGACCTTTGCCGTCCATGGGGTTGCCGCTCCCGTCCAAAACCCGGCCCAGCAAGTCCTGGCTGACGTTGAAGAAAGGCGACTCTTCTTTCGATTCGATCCAACTGCCCGGCTCGATGCCGGTCATGTCCCCCAGCGCCATGAGCAAAATTTTGTTGTCGCGAAATCCCACCACCTCGGCGTCCACGGTTTTCCGATTTTGATTGGAGCGGATCGTGCAGATGCTTCCAAGGGACAGGGCGGGACCATCGCCCTCGACCACCAATCCCGTGACCCGGCTGACCCGACCCTTTTTTTTGACCAGGACGATGTTGTCAACGAAAGAGCGGTATTTTTTTAGATCGATGGTTTCTTCCATGAGAATATTTCAGGAGGATCCGGGTGCGTCTGGAAGCGGGGGCGCCAGATGCAGGATTTTTTCAATCTGGTCCTGGAGATCATCGAACCGGGCTTCGATAGTTCCAAAGTTGGTGTCGACAATGCAACTGCCGCGTGGAATCGAAGGGCGCCCCTCAAGAGTCACATTTTTAATTTCGTGAAACTCCTGTTGCAGTGCGGGCAGGATGTGCTGGGCATGTTTTAGATCGTCCGGGTGGATTTGCAGGACCATCGATTCGCGGTCCAGAACGGATTGCACCGCCAGCCGGATCATTTCTTTCACCCGGTCTTCTTTGCCGCCCAGTTCCACCTGAATCACCTTTTGCGTCAGGCCCACGATCATTTCGATCATTTCGCGTTCGACTTTTGGGTACATGAGGGTTCTAAATTCGCTCACGTCGCGAATCGCATTCTTGAGAGTTTCCAGCAGTGGGGCACTGGCTTCACGGGCGGCCTGTTCCCCCGCCTTAAAGCCCTCGGCGTACCCTGCTTCATAGCCCTGGTTTTTGCCTTCCTCTCTCAGGATTTTAGCCTGGGCCTTGATGTTGGTCATGGCATCGGCAAAGATCTCTTTGACCCCTTCGCGGGCTTTATCAATATTTCTTTGATCAAAATTTTGTTCATTTTCCGAATCGAAGGCAAACTCCCGCTTGAGAACCCTGTCCGGCGGTACCAGTTCGGTCAGCTCAAAAGTTCGGGGTTCTGCCGAGGACGCCACCTCATCGGCAGATTCAGCATCGTGCGATGCAGTTTGGGACGCATCAAATGGTTGAAAATTTTTAGACAAGTTCATCTCCGGTGCCGCCGACAATCAGCCGGCCTTCTTCCTCAAGATGCTTGCAGGACATGATGATTTTTTGCTGACATCGTTCCACTTCGCTGATCTTGGTGGGGCCGAGCGCCTCCAGATCTTCTATCAACATGGTGGACGCGCGTTCGGACATGTTATGGAAAATTTTGTCTTTCAATTCTTCGCTGGCCGTTTTCAGCGCCACCAGTAAATCTTCCTGATTGATTTCCTTCAATAACATCTGCACCCCCGCATTGTCTATATTGAGAATATCCTCAAACGTGAATCGCAGGTTGCGGATCTCGTTGGCCAGGTCGGGATCGACTTCATCCAGACCGGCGAGGATGGAGGATTCCGTGGTGCGGTCGAGGCCCCCCATAATTTGAGCGGCAATGTCCACGCCGCCCATTTTGCTTCCGGAAACAGCGCCGGAGGTTCGAAACTCCGACTGCAAGGCTTCATCCAATTCGCGGATGACTTGCGGAGACACCCGCTCCAGGGTGGCCAGGCGGTGAATGATCTCTGTCCGAATGTCTTCGGGGAGTTCCCGCAGAGTGGTGCTGGCGATTTGCGGGTCTAGGTGAGCCAGAATAATGGCGGCGGTTTGCGGATGCTCGTTGTTCAAAAATGTAGCGATCGCCCGCGGCTCCAGCATGCGGACGGTTTCCAGACCGCCGCCCAAGTCCTCACCGGGTGCGGTGATATTATTTAATATTTCGGTGGCTTTGGCGGGGTCCATAGCCCGCATCAGGGTGGCCCTCAAAAACTCTATTCCCTGGACCCCCAGGCCGCCGACCCCGGACTTGACGGTATTGGAGAATTCGCGGGTCACTTGATCCAAAGCGGAAATGTCCACATCGCCCAGAGCGGACATGTAATTGCCGATCACCTGGATTTCACGTTCTTCCATTTGCGCAAGAATCTTTGCGGCCCCTTCTTCTCCCAGTGACATTAAGAAAATAGCGACTTTTTCCGGGCCTGAATATTTTATGTTTTCGGCCATGAGTCTCCTGAAATTAAGATCTATCTCTCAGCCATCGGCGCAATATGGCCGCCGCGTATTTGGGATCAGTGCCGATGAAGTCGTTGACCGTTTTGCGTATCTCCAGGTTCTCTTGTGAGAGTTGCGCGATGCGCCCTTCCTCCTCAGCCAGTAATAATGCCTCAGGAGAGGATGTTGGCAGACCTGCCGGAACCACTTCGACCGAGGTGGTGACCCACCGCACCAGGGGCAAGAGAATCTTCAACAAAAACCACACCAACAGTATAACACCAATGATGAAACCCGCCGCGGTGGTGCCCCAATCGAAAAACTGATCCTGCCTCATCTCGGCTTCCCGCAGTGTTTCCATTGATTTA
>SMVS01000156.1 GCA_004357435.1 Nitrospina sp.
GAATACCCTGCCGAGGCTTTCATCGCTCCCAATTTCACTTTACCCAGTTTGAGCGGCGGGCCGTTGTCCCTCGAAGATTACCGGGGCAAAGTGGTCTTCATCAATTTCTGGGCGACGTGGTGCGCGACCTGCAAAGTGGAAATGCCCTCCATGGAAAAAGTGTATCGGAAGTTCAAGGACCGGGGATTGGAAATGCTCACCATCAGCGTGGATAAAGACCTGTCTCTCATCGAGCCTTTCATGAAGGAATACAATCTCACCTTCCCGGTGTTACTGGACCCGGAAAGCGAGACTGCAAAAAAAACCTATAAGACCACCGGCGTTCCGGAAACCTTCATTGTCAACAAGCAGGGCATCATCGTTCATAAAGCCATCGGCCCGCGCGACTGGGCCAGCAACGACGCGATGGCGGCTTTCAAACAACTGGTGGAGGAATCCTGATATGCGGCTGGCAATGTGGTTCACCGGCGCTCTGCTGTTCATTCTGCCAGTGCAACAGGTCTGGGCTCACGGGGGCGGACACGCCGCGCCTGCGGCTCAGGCCCAGGAACCGTTGCCCGACCTGACCATGGATCATGCCATGGCGGATGGTATGGATAACGATACGGCGGTCGATGACTTCTATGGCGCGGAAAATTCAGCTTCGATGGCAGACGAAGTGCCGCTCGATCTCGGCACCGCCGACATGGCGGATCATGCCGGGCACACCATGCCAGGCATGCCGGGTATGCCGGAAGTGACAATTGCGGAACATGAATGGAACTCCACATCTCAAAAAGGCTATGGCCTGGCGGTGGGCATCACCCTCCTCTCAGGACTTGGCTTTTTATTCTTGAGCCTGAAGCGGCCCTTCGAGTAATTCATCCGAAAACAACCGGGAACAAAACAGGACATCATGGCTAACGGCATCCTGAACACATTGAAAAGACGCCTGGGTCTGGACGTCCTCGAATACGGCATTCCCGAACACGCCAACACCATCAAATACTCGCTGGGCGGCATGACGTTGACCTCGTTCTCGGTGCTGGCCTTGAGCGGCCTTCTGCTGGCCCAGTTTTACGTGCCCGATCCGGACCGCGCCAATGCCAGCCTGCATTATTTGGTCGACCAGGTTTATCTCGGCTGGTTCCTGCGCGGCATCCATTTCTGGGCCGGGGAAGTGCTCACCATCACTTTGATTCTGCACATGATCCGCGTGGTCTTCACCGGCTCGTACAAAGCCCCGCGCGAAATCAACTGGCTGGTGGGGGTCGCCCTGCTGGGAGTGACGATCGGCCTTTTGTTCACCGGCACCGTCATCAAGTGGGATCAGGAAGCCTACGAAGCGCTGGCCCATTTTTTATGGTCGGCGGAAAAATTCGGCATTTTTGGCCTGCCCCTGACCGAGGCATTTGCGTCCGGTGTACCGCTGTTGAGCCGGATTTACATGTGGCACATCTCGCTCCTGCCACTCATTACATTGCCGCTCATCGGCCTGCATTTGTTCTACGTCAAGTACCACCAGCTCTCCGCTCTGCCGGATAACCCCGGAACCAGCGTTAATATTCCGTTTCACCGGCACCTCGGTTACCTGACCCGCTCCGGCGCGGGCGTGTTCCTTTTGATTTGTGTACTGGCGTTGACCGTGGCCCCGCCGCTCGGGGATAAACCTGTGTTCGGTTTGGAAGTCACTAAACCGCCCTGGCAATTTGTGTGGATCTACGCGCTGGAAAACCTGTGGGTGCCGTTTCTGATCGTGGCGCCGCTCGCCATCGGCGCCTTTCTGGTGGCGGTGCCGTTCATCGACCGCTCACCGGAGACCCACTGGAAAAAACGGCCCATCGCCATGGCCGTGCTGGTTTTCTGCATCGTGCTCATGGCCGGACTCATCCTTTGGGGAAAGTTCACCACCATGACCCACTCCATGTAACCGGCTAGCCGCCGGGGGCAAAATGGTCCCAACTTTTTTTTGCACTCAATATTGGCTGAGCATACAGCCAAGGCATGAATGATTCCCCCTTTTTGAAGGAGGCTGGAGGGATTTAGCCACAGATGAACACAGACCGCTCCGCGCGGAGCGAACGAAAAGAATAAATTCACCGCAGAGGACGCGGAGAAAAAAAAGGAGAAAGGAAAAACGAAATGTCCCCCCTTCTCCGAAGGGGGCTAGGGGGCTTTTTCCTTATATTTTTTCAAAGACAGTATGGAAAAGATCACCGTTGAATCCCCCCGATCCCCTTTACAAGGGGAAGCAATCTGCCTTTCCCGCAGGGAGTTTTATGATCACGATTGAAATTTTGACCAAAAAGGATTGCCCGCTGTGCGATACGGCCAAGGAAATTGTTGAAAGGGTTCTGCCGGATTTCCCCGTGCAGTTGAAGATGACCGACATCGAATCGGATGCCGGCTTGTTTGCAACCTACCATGAAAAAATTCCCGTGGTGCGGATCAATGGTGAGGAGAGCTTTGTTTACAAGGTTCACGAAATCACCTTGCGTAAAAAACTGGAAAAAATTCTCAACAGGCAATCGAAATGAGAAAAATGGCTTATAATGCCTCCACAATGAGTGGTTTTCAGGATTGCCAGCGGGAGATCTTACATGGTTGAAAAAAAAGCGTTGAGCAACGAAGAACTCGATCAAAAACTGCGCGACCTGGTGCCGGAGTGGCAGAGGGACGTGAACGAAAAAGGCGTGCCCTTCATTTACCGGGTGCATCATGCGGGACAATTCATGGACGGCATTGACTTCGTCCGCCAGGTGGCGGAAGCCGCCGAGGCCAACAACCACCATCCGGACATCTTCATCAACTACAAACGCATCACCGTGCGCTACTGGACCCACACCGTTGCCGGAGTGACCCTGGCCGACCTGCAGATGGCCCAAAAAATTGACCCCCTTTTCTAAACAGTCATGAGGTATTTCCCCGCCGTTACTATGGCCGTGGTGGCCACAAGTTTCACGGTTTACCTCCTCAACCTGGAGGACAATCCCTTCTACCAGTTTGACCTGGTCTCGATGCTGTTTATCATGAGCCCGCTGGTCCTGGTCGGCGGACTGATCTGGATTTTAAAATTTCCCGATGCCTTCGCCCGCAGTGTCGTAAAGGTGATCAGTTTTTTTCAAACGAAAAACTCCAAAAATTAGTCCTCACTAACAAACTACAGCCGCCATCTGTCCTTCTGAGCGCCAGCGAATAATTTTCGTTTTATGGGGTTGCCCCATTTGTAGGTCCAGGCCTGGCCCGGCAGACTGGCCGCCAGGATTCACCCGCCTGCTTTCCATGTAAACCTGAACAAGCCCGAAATTGTAAAAATAATTTCTCAATTTTTCTTGCAATTCCGGCGGCTGGAGTTGATTATAGATTCAAGTGCTTACATTTACATTCAAGGAAGCGAGGGGTACCGTTTTAAAATGGCCAGCCTGGGAAAAAACATATTGGAGGGGAATGCGTAAAACAGGTTATGTGCTTTTTCTAGGTTTGCTATTGAGTGGATTTGGGGCCCATGCCCTGGCAGACGAGGGGGTCGATGCCATTTCTAAAACTTCGTTTGGAAATGGGATCGTCCATCTGCCTGGGAATCATGGGCTCACCGAGTACTCTCTGCCCTTATCCCAGGGCAGGGTCCGGGTTCCGCCGGGATTCATTTTGTTACGCGGAGAGGCGGCACGCCAGCACCTTTTCCTCACCCAGGGCACCCAGTCTCCGGATGTCGAAGCTGTGCTCTTTAATGCCAGCACCGAAACGCAATTGATCCTCAGTTACATTGAAGCCGGCCAGGTTTCGATGAAAGACTGGGCTCATCTGAATGCCAAGCATTTGATCCGTCAAATATCCCAGATCACCCGGCAGGAAAATCCGGAGCGCAGAAAACACCATCTCCCGGAATGGTATATAAAAGGCTGGTTGCAGAAACCCACGCTCCACGCCACAGGCCATGCGGTGTCGTGGATGGTGGATATGAAGGTGGATGGGGAAAGACGGGTGCTGGGAACGGCAATCAATCTGGGACGCTACGGCTATGAAAAACTGGTGTGGTCATCGCCTCATGATGCCAGGCGTGTTGCGGCAGGGCGGCTGGGCCAACTGGGGGCAACCCATGCTTTCGCTAAAGGCTTTCGTTACTCCGATCGCCTCCATGGCGACCGCTCCGCAGGTCTCGGCATTGCCAGCCTGGTCGCGGTCAACGCCACGGGCGTCACCCGCACAGAAGCCGGGTCCACCACGTGGTTCACCGCCATGATCACCCTGGGACAAAAACTTTCCTTCATTCCCATCCTCATCGGATTGGGCACCCTGGGCAGTGTCTTCCGGGCCAGCCTGCAGCTGAGCAAATAGGTCAGACTCTTCTTGCACTCAATAATTTTTGAGCATGAATCCAAAGTTTAGCTAATTGGGTCCAGCGGCACGCTGGCCTGCTAAGGGATTTCTTCGCGCAGGATGTCGTCGAGGGTTTGCCGGCGGCGTGCCAGCTGGAGCTGGTTGCCATCGACCATCACTTCCGGAATCAACGGTTGGGTGTTGTAATTGGAGGACATGGCAAACCCATAGGCCCCGGCGCCGCCGATGACGATCAGGTCTCCCGGTTTGGGCAGAGGCAGTTTGCGCGGCAGAGGTTCTTCATCCTTTTGCGTCAACACATCTCCCGACTCACAGACCGGCCCGGCCACAATCAGATCCTGCTCCGGCCCCAAGTCATCCCCCACGAACCAGATAGGATGATAAGACCCGTAGGCCATCGGCCGGATGAGATGACAGAAGCCGACGTTGACCAACACGTAGTCCAGTTGTTTGCCGGTCTCATCGAACGTATGATTGAGAGCGCGCACTTCTCCCAGTAAATAACCGCATCCAGCCACGAAGCGCCGCCCCGGTTCGATCTCGCAGGTGATCTTGCGTCCAAAGTGCGCCTCCAGATTTTTCAGGCGCTCCTCAAGAATGGGTTGGTACCCGGAGAGGTCGACTTGCGGACGGTCGGGATGGTACTCGTAAGGCAGACCCCCGCCGAAGTTGACGGTTTCCACTGCCTCGAACTGTTTGGCAAACTCTTCCAGCCGATGCGTGATGCGCTTCAAATGTTCGAGGTCGCCGCCCGAACCGATGTGCTGGTGCACGCCGGTGATGCGCAGGCCGTATTGTTTGGCGATGCGTTTCACTTCATCCAGATTCTCATGCCAGATGCCATGTTTGCTGTACGGCCCGCCCGTGTTGGTTTTTTTGGAGTGACCGGTGCCCTCGCCCGGATTGATGCGAATCGAAACCGCTTCTCCTCCGGCGCCCCGTTTTTGAACCGTGCGGCCATATTCCTCCAGCATGCCCAGAGTCCCGCAGTTGCACATGATTTTATTTTGTATGCAATATTCGGCATCGCCCGCGCTGAAGAAAACGTCGCTGGTGAAACACACATCCTTTACCTGAAACCCGGCCCGCAGGGCGCGTTGCACCTCCAGCACGCTGACCGCGTCGATCTTGATCCCCTGGTTCAACATTTCCTTGAGGATAGCTGAGTTGGAGGAGGCTTTCATCGCGTACCGGACCACCGGAGCCAGCGCCTTGATTTCGGCGATCGACTCCCGGAGAATTTTCAAACTGTAGACGTAAACCGGAGTGCCGAACTCGCGGGCAATGTCCCGAACGTCTGCTTGATCGATTTTCACTGCGCACCTTGAGAATGGGTTTAAAAGTCGCCGGAAGTTTATAACAAAGAGCGAATGCACACAAAATTTCTTTTGCCGGAGGCCTCACTCCAAAACCACGGAAAATCGCCGGGATTTTATTTGACATTTTACAGGAATGTGATTTTATGAGGAAACTTAAAAGAGGCGCGATCCGCCGCTCAATCCCAACACCCTCCCTGCCGGACCGAAACCGCTATGCAGAAATGGACAATTGAAAAATCCGCCGAACTCTACAACATCGAAGGCTGGGGGTCCGGCTACTTTGGCATCAACGAGCAGGGGCACCTCATCGTCCGCCCGGAAAAAACCAGGCAAAACACCATCGATTTGAAACTGCTGGTGGACGACATCCAATCCAAGGGCTATTCCCTGCCCGCGGTGATCCGGTTTTCAGACATATTAAAATCCAGCATCGCCGGACTGGTCAACGCCTTTAAAAAGGCCTCGGAAGAACACAACTATCAGGGCACCTACCACGGCGTGTACCCGATCAAAGTCAACCAGCAGAGACAAGTGGTGGAGGAGATCGTCAAGTTCGGGCGGCCTTACAACATGGGACTCGAGGCCGGTTCGAAACCGGAGTTGCACGCCATCCTCGCCATCATGGACAACCCGGAAGCTCTGCTGATCTGCAACGGCTACAAGGACGAAACGTTCATCCGTCTGGCATTGATGGGCCAGAAGCTGGGCAAAAAAGTTTTCATTGTGGTCGAACGTTTGTCCGAATTGAATATCATCGTCCGCGTGGCGCGCGAGTTGGACCTCATCCCCAACATCGGTTTGAGGATCAAACTGACCAGTGCGGGTTCGGGACGCTGGGCCTCTTCCGGCGGCGAGCATTCCAAGTTCGGGCTGAGTCCCATCGAACTGGCGGAAGCGATGGAGATCGCCAAAACCGAAAACATCCTCGATCAAATCCGCCTGATCCACTTTCACCTCGGAAGCCAGATCACCAATATCCGGCGCATCAAAACCAGCTTGAAGGAGATCGGACGCTACTACTCCGAACTGATGAAGATGGGATGCAAAATCGATTACATCGACGTCGGCGGCGGATTGGGCGTCGATTACGATGGCAGCCGGTCCACCTTCGCCTCCAGCACCAACTACACGGTGCAGGAATACGCCAACGACGTGGTCTACCATTTCCACGAAATCTGCGAACAGGAAAACCTGCCGCACCCCAACATCATTTCCGAATCCGGGCGGGCCTTGACGGCTTACCATTCGATTCTGGTCTTCGACGTGTTGGACGTCGCTTCCTTTCCCGAACTCGAACACGACCTGACCATTGGCGACGACGCGCCGACGGTGGTGGAAGAATTGCATTACGTGCTGGAGCAAACCTCCAACAAGAACATCACCGAGTCCTGGCACGACGCGGTGGACCTGAAGGACCAGGCGCAGAACCAGTTTTTCATGGGATTGCTCTCGCTGGCAGACCGGGCTTTGGCGGACAAACTGTTCTGGAGCATTTGCCGGAAAATCCATGATATGGCTGGGCGTCTCAAGTACATGCCCGATGAGCTGAAAACCCTCGGCCAAAAACTGGCCGACAAGTATTTCTGCAATTTCTCCGTGTTTCAGTCTTTGCCGGATTCCTGGGCCATCGATCAGGTATTCCCCATCATGCCGATTCAAAGATTAAACGAGCAACCGACGCGCGACGCCACGCTGATGGATTTGACCTGCGACTCCGACGGCATCATCGACAACTTCATCGGCTCGCAAAATACCGAGGCCACCCTGCCCTTGCACCCGATCGTGCCTGATGAACCCTACCGGATCGGTATTTTTCTCACCGGCGCCTACCAGGAAATTCTGGGCGACCTGCACAACCTGTTCGGCGACACCAACACGTTTCACGTGTCGCTGAAAGCAGACGGCTCCATAAAATACGAGCAGATCATCGAAGGCGAAAACGTGACCGATGTTTTGGATTACGTGCAGTTCCGCGCCGACGAGTTGGCCGGGCGCATGGCGGGATTCCTCATCCACAGCGTGCAAAAAGGCACCATCAGCCAGGACGAAGCCGACCGCTTCCTCGAACTCTACAAAGGCGGCCTCGCCGGCTACACCTACCTCCTCAAACCCACGTTGGAATAAGCGGGCCTGCCCCCGCAGGCAACGGGTCAGACTCCGCTTGCCCCCAATAATTGCGGGGCATGATTGAGGAGTTCAACTCTCTGCCTCCCTCGCTAGAGGGTTCCCTTTAAGGAGACAACATCCCCATCATGGCGGGATGAACGTGACCGTTGGTGGCGAGGATTTCCTTATCGTCGATGTCGGACGGTGAACCATCGAAGCGGGTCACCTGGCCGCCGGCTTCGCGCACCATCAGCATGCCCGCCGCCACATCCCAGGGGTTGAGATACAGTTCCCAGAATCCTTCAAAACGTCCCATCGCGGTGTAGCACAAGTCAAGCGCGGCGGACCCGGCGCGGCGCACCGCGTGTCCGCCCTGGATGAAATTCGCGAAGTGGTCGAGGTTGTTGTCGTTGACGTTGTGGGCTTCGTAGGCGAACCCGGTCACCAGCAGGCTTTTTTTCAAATTTGTGACGGCGGAAACACGGATGGGTTTGGCATTGAGCGTCGCCCCTTTACCCTTTTCGGCAACGAACAATTCGTCGAGGCTGGGGTTGTACACCACGCCGAGGACCATGTCGCCGGCCTGGCGGTAACCGATGGACACGCAGTAGCAGGGGTAGCCGTGGGCGTAGTTCACCGTGCCGTCCAATGGATCGACGATCCATTGGTGGTCGGCAGAGCCTTCAGAGACTCCGGATTCTTCGGCCAGCAGGGCGTGGCTGGGAAACTGTTTGCGGATGCGCCCGAGGATTTCCTTTTCACACAGCAGGTCGACTTCAGTAACCAGATC
>SMVS01000157.1 GCA_004357435.1 Nitrospina sp.
AATCACCGCCGCCGGGTCTTCCCCCCGCAACTCCCCGGTCAACCATTGCGGCTCCGGCCCGGCATCATTGCTTTTAAACAACTCATAACTACGAACCACACCCGGCCCTGAGAACACACCCTCCAAAGCCACCCTGCCATGTCGCTCGGTTAAAAAACGATGCAATGCTATTGCCTCTGATTGGCGTGGCGGAAAATCGCATTGCCCGCCTTCGGTTGCCAAGACGATACCAGGTCCCCGCTCTTGAGGAATTAAAAATGACTGCCCCAATCCGGTGCCCGCCGCAATGACAGCGATCTTGCCCTGCGGGTCTGGAACCCCTGCCTGCAAGACCGTCACTTCCGAAGGCTTCAAAAATGGCACTGCGGCGGCCAGCGCCACCAGATCATTGATCAAACAAACCGCCTCTATAGAAAGCAGGCTCTGCAGACTCTTGACATCCACATCCCAGGGCAAATGGGTCAATTTGCAATGGCCATTCTTTACCGGCCCAGCGACTCCAAAGCAGGCTTTTTCCAGTTCCAGCGGCGGTTGCGTGGCCCCTAAAAACTCCCGAATGACCTCTGCCAGACCGCTGAATTTTCGACTGGGGTAAACAGCGTCCTTAACCAAAGAAGGTCCATCTGGAGTGAACAAGGCCAAGCGGGAATGAGTACCGCCAATATCGCCCACCAGGATCATCCGCTCAACTCAGGAACGACCTGATACGCTCATCCAGAGCATCCTGATCTTTGGTGAAAGATTGCAATGCCGAATGGGTCATCAAATCATCCAAGCCGACCGATTCCGGCCATTCACTCAACTTGGGAATTTTACCATGGCCCTGAATTTTCCTGAGGTCTGCCTGCGAAAATCGGTGAAAGAGATTGACGCCTTGATCTTCTGCGAGTCGCACCAGATCCTCGCCGGACATTTGATCCAGCGAATCCCGGCCCACCAAATCATCCACAAATTTTATAAAGCCGTCCTTCACGACCCAGAGGGAAGCCACTTTAGAACCCCAAAGGTGATCCACATCCACCCCGACCTCGATCTCTGCATTCAAATTACTGCGAATCTGCTCCACTGGCTGGCCCGACTCCTGAAATTCTTGCATCGCCTTGGGGGGAATGGTTTGGACATCCACGCCCGCCAGACAGGCCACTTGCTCACCATTTCGGATACTGGCCGCTATCAACCGGGTTTGAATAGCGGGAAATTTCTGCCGAACCTTGAGCAACTCATTTTGGGTGGCCAGAGTCACTTTTTCTCCAATCCCCGCCCCGCTCCCCAAAGCGTTGTCGGCCACCACCGCGTTGAGACGTCCCAGGAATACGTTGACAAAATTCGGGTTGGACAATCGAGCGGCAAGATAATTCTGCCGGGCCGAAAATCCCAGCGTAAAATTGACCGGAATGCCCTCCTTGCGAAGTTGCCGCGCCGAAAGATAACCTTCCGGGGTGAGCGGCACCTTCACCGTAAAATATTCGGGACACACCTTGAAATAACGACGTCCGTAATCAAGGGTTCTTGGCAGGTCTCTGGATATGGAAGGATGCAACTCGACACTCACCTTGACCCGAAACTCTGCGACCAGCCTCAGCGCGATGCGGCAATTGATGACAAAACCAACTTCCATGACCAGTTCTTCAGGAGACAAGGCGACCTCCTTCAGCTCGTGGATGGTTTCCTTGATGACTTGATCCATCACGCCACTTTGCACCACTTGGTTGGCCAGAGTGTTGTTGGTGGTCAAGGCGGTCAACTCTGTCTTCCAAACGGATTGAGCCAACTCAAGATCACCCGTGTCGATCCACAATTCACTGCCTGACGATTTGAGTTGGGCCAACCGGGGATCACTTTGATATTTCCTGGAAGAACCTGCGGTTCCTATTTTCTGCTGGGCAATTTGATGAACCAATTCATCCAATTGCTTGCTGACGGCACTCATCACAGACTCCCTTTTTCGTATCCTGGTTTATTGAGCAATTCGAACATATTCTTTTTATAAAACTCCACCCCCGGCTGATCGAATGGGTTGACTCCCATAAGATAACCCGAAAGCGCAATGGCACGCTCAAAAAAGTAAAACAATTGCCCCAGAGAATGCGGAGAGCGGTCGGGAACCGTGAGGGTCATATTGGGAACTTCGCCTTTCAAATGGGCCTGAGCCGTACCATGGTAAGCTTTATCGTTGACAAAATCCAGGCTCTTGCCGGCCAGGTAATTGAGTCCGTCAGCATCTTGATCTAACCGGGGCACTGCCAGCGAACGATCTGATTTTCCGATTAACAAAAACGTCTCAAAAATGATCCGGTTGCCCTCCTGCACCCACTGCCCCAGCGAATGCAAATCGGTGGTGTATTCGACGGAAGCCGGGAAAATCCCCTGACCATTTTTGCCTTCACTTTCGCCGGCAAGCTGTTGCCACCATGCCAATACATATTTTAACGCCGGATGAAACGAGGCCATCACTTCAATCACCTTGCCCTTGGAATAAAGCCGGTTGCGGATAGCCGCATAGCGGTAGGCGATATTGTTTTCAATTTTGGAGGTTTTCGATGAACGTTCCTCCCAATTCCGGGCGCCCGCCAGCAATGCCTCAATATCCACCCCGGCCACCGCAATCGGAAGCAGGCCCACCGGGGTCAACACCGAGTATCGACCCCCGACATTGCCGGGAATCACGAACGACTGATACCCCTCGGCATCGGCCAACTCACGCAGGGCCCCCCGGCTTTGATCGGTGGTCACCGTGATTCGTTTCTGCGCGCCGGACCGACCGTACTTATTTTCAAGAGCCTGTTTGAGGAACCGAAAGGCGATTGCCGGTTCCGTGGTGGTTCCGGATTTTGAAATCACGTTGATACAAACTTCTTTATCCGCTATCACTTCCAAGAGATCGGCCAAATAATCTGAACTGATATTTTGCCCGGCGAAATAAATTTGTGGAAATTTCGGGGTGGCGAGTTGATTGTGAAAAAAATTGCGGGAAAATGTGATGGCCGCCCGCGCGCCCAGATAGGACCCGCCAATGCCGATACTGATAAAAGCTTCACACTGATCTTTGATCCGGTCGGCGCATTTTTGAATGGACGCCAACGCTGTGGTTTGCGAGGGCAAGTGAAGCCAACCCAGGTAATCACTGCCTTCCCCCAACCCCTTCTCCAGAGATTCATGAAGACTGTCAATCCTTCCCTGAAGAGCCTGCATATCTTGCTCAGACACAAAGGGCAGAATATTATCGAAATTCAGATCGAGAGAATCCATAGTCTTGAGCCCACGGTGAAATCATTTACCGGTTTTGGTTTTAGATGCGGGAACATTCAGCGCGATAATAAAATAGTTTTTTATGATTTTATTCTCCATCAATCGACGGGCCAACTGTTCCGCTTCACTTTTGGTGAAAAATTTACCCAAACGGATTTTATACCAATATCCTCCGGAAATCCTTTGCGTTTTCAAAACATAAACCGCTTCAACCTTATTCTTTTTCAGTTTACTGACGATGCTGTCGGCCTGACGTTTTTTAGTCACCGCCGCAATCTGAATAGTATGGATTTGAGAACCCGGCCCTGTTCTGACTTCCGGAATACTTTGTTGAGGCTTTTCTTCGGACCGTTGTGAAAAACCCCCGTCCAAGGAAAAGAGGCCCCAGACCAAAAGTCCACCCAGGC
The DNA here is from genome assembly GCA_004357435.1 of Nitrospina sp. GTDB lineage: Bacteria > Nitrospinota > Nitrospinia > Nitrospinales > Nitrospinaceae > SMVS01. The sequence continues at coordinate 3,657 of SMVS01000157.1, forward strand.
TTAGAAAAGCGATCAATTTCATCGGGGTGGAAATGGCGCCCACTTTATCCAGACCCTCAAAAATTTTAAAAACTATTTTTCTGGACCCTTCAAGAAGGGAATTCCAAAAATCGGCAATCGATTGCCCCAGAATCCGGGTGAGGGGCCGTGAAATCCCGGAGCGCATTTTCTCGCGGCTCAGGCTTCGCTTATCTCCACGACGAAATAATTTCACCTTCTGCCATCGTTCCTGAAGTTGCTGATGACTGAATTGTTCGGTCAAACGGACCTTGGAGTTTTCCGCCAGATTATTAAACACCGCCTGACAATCATCATGCAAAATCGGATCGGAAAATTGAAATCGCTGATCGAGATAACACTCCGAAACCAGCGATTCTATAGTCTCTTTTTGCTCGGGTGCGGCATGACTCAAGGCTTTCAGAAAAAATTTCGCCGCAAAACAGTCTTTCCTCTTTTTTGCCACGAGAATGGGAAGCAAAAAAACAACAATATTTTTCGATAATGGAGACCCCGCCGCCAAGGCTTCAAGAAATACCGGTTCGGTCTTGTTGCTGTATTCATTTTTATGGAGAAAGATCCCTGCCAAATGATCCACCAGCGCCAGATCTTGATAATTATCGGCTTTCAGCATGACCAGCAGGAGGTCCAATTCATTGGCATTCAAGCTCTCCTTTTGGGTCAATAGAGAGGCCAACACACTACGAAATTTAGTCTGACGGGTGTCCTGCAAAAATGCCTTCAAATAAATATTGAGAGCTCTTTCATCCTCGCGCCCATTATTCAGCAGATAGTTGGCGTATTCCTGGATGACCTGCCGTCTTAAGCGGTTTCCTTTGGCGGGTAAAAAATAAGAAGACTCGGTGAAACGGATCAATCTATCAAAAATCTCGATAATATTTTTTCCAGGTTCCTGATAATCGATGCGCTTGATTTCCTCAACGGCTTTGTAGAACTGAAAATCTCCGAACACTCCGTAAACTACAAAGCCAAAAAACAGGCTCATTAAGCCCAAGGCGACCTTGATCACGGTGTCGTCGAAGACCACTCCCGGAAGCGCGATTTCATGGAAGAAAAAAAGGATAGCGTAGCCCAGGGTGAACAACAGGAAAAAGGCAACCCCAAAACGGGCCAGATAATATTTAAAACTCTGATAAACCATTGAGCTCCCTGGGAAAGGTGACCCCGGACTGACCCTCAAGTTCTGTCCCAAGAAGATCGGTCTCGATAGGTCGCGGCAAAGTCAACACGACTTCTTCTTTCACGGCCACATTGAGTTTTCCGGAGGTGTCTGAATTCGCCAGGAATCCTGTACGGAAATCCACATCAGCAAACCGAATGCCTTGCGGAACCGGAAAATTTGCCGGGCTTTTCCCCTCCAAAACTTTTTTCATCAATTGAGCCCAGATCGGAGCGGCGACTCTGGAACCGGTCAGCCCTTTGCCGTTCTTGTCGATCATTGAATTATTATTGTCGTAGCCGACCCACACGGAAGAGGAATAATCCTTGGTGAACCCGTTGAACCAGCCATCTTTGAAATCGTTCGAGGTGCCGGTCTTGCCTCCCGCAGGATGCTTGAATCCCAGCCGGCGGATCACCCGCCCACTGCCGCCGTCCACCACGCCCCGCATCATGTCCAACAACGGGTAAATGGTTTTGGCCGAAAACCGCTGAACGCCATAATAAAAATGCTCATAAATGGGCTTGCCGCGGTAGTCTTCGATCCTCTGGATGAAATAAGGCTCATTCAGTATGCCCAAATTGGCGATCACGCTGTACACCCCGGCCATTTCAAGGGACGAGACTCCCGAGGTTCCCAGAGCCAGGGAAAGGTTGTCTCCCAGGGGACTAACGATCCCCAATTGGCGGGCGGTTTTAATCACACGGCGCGGGGTGAGTTCATACACCATTTTGGCGGAGATGACATTTATGGAACTCATCAACGCCTTTTTCAAAATAACGGGACCGTAATATTTTCCGTTAAAATTTTGAGGCTCCCAAGGTTGAGATCCCGGGATTAGAAACGTCGTCGGTTCATCCACGATGGAAGAAGCCGGCGACAGCCCAAGGTTTTCCATGGCCGACAGGTAAACCACCGGTTTAAAAGAAGACCCCGGCAACCGGTTGTTGGAAACTGCCCGGTTGAACTGGCTTTCCGAAAACTTCCGCCCGCCCAGCAACACCCGCACCGCTCCGGTTTTGTTTTCCAGAACGACCACCGCGACCTGCAACTTGGACGGGGCTTCCTTTTTCTCCATAATTCTATCCAAGGATTTCAAATGCCTTTCCGCGGCTTGGTAGGCGAAGGATTGATACCGGGAGTCCAGAGTCGTAAAAACTTTCAGCCCGCCAAAATGGACAAATTCCTTGCCATATTGTTTCTCCATCCGTTGGATCACAAAGTTAATGAAGTATTGATTGGAATTGGAAATTTTAATGGGCGCCGCTAAAGCGAGGTCTGACCGAGTGGCCTCGTGCATTTCAGAAAAACCGATGAAGTTGGATTTCTTCATGCGTTTCAAAACGGTTTCGGCGCGCCGCATAGCCCGGTCAAAGTTAGAAAACGGGTTGGCGCTGTTCGGAGAATTGGGCAGTCCTGCCAACATGGCCGCCTGCAGGAGGGTCAAATCCTTGGCCCGCCGGCCAAAGTACACTTGGGCGGCTTCCTCCACGCCATAAGCGCCGCTCCCAAAATAAACCTGGTTGCAGTAGGCTTCCAATATTTCATCTTTGGAAAAAGTCGCCTCCATTTGCACGGCGACCAGGAGCTCTTTTATTTTGCGAACCCAATTACGTTCGAAGGAAAAGAACAAATTTTTTGACAATTGCTGAGTGAGTGTACTGCCCCCCTGCCTGATCCGCCTTTCCTTTATATTTTGATACAGGGCTCGCAACAAACCCACCGGATCGACGCCGCTGTGTGAATAAAAACGCGTGTCTTCCACCGCAATGATGGCTTTTGTGAAATAAGGATGGATGTCCTCCAGGGGGACCGGGTGCCTTTGGCCGAGGATTTTAACCACATCGCCATTGGCGGAATATATTTCCGTGGGCAGACTGAGATTGATCTGTTCCAAACTGTCCGGAAGTTGCGGCAGGTCCTCGCGCACCCAGAGATACATTCCAATCAACGACAATGAGAATGCCAGGAGCAAGGCATACAATGCAAAAAGAGATGTTTCGACGAAACGCCGGATCAATGAATTTCTCCTTAAAAATCACCCAAGGCGGTGAGCGAGTCCATGAGGTTTTCTGAAGAGGGCCGTTCGATTTGAGAAAGCATGTTGTTCGCCACCGCTTGTGGGACCGAAACCAAAAGTGTGTGGGTATCAAAATCGCTTTGGTATTCGATCCCCAGCAGGATTCGCGCCGACCCGGAGGTGGATTCGGCTTTCACTCCAACCCGGTTCACTTGAAGATTTTTACCCAGGAACCACTGGGGATCAGGAAACAATGCCGATTGGGTCAGCGGATCCAGGGTTTTCAAGACCTGGAGAAACTCCGCAGTTGGATAAATTCTTTCAGGGTCAAAACCCAAGTCATCCAACCTTCCCTTCTCAACATTGCGAAAGGACTCGATGTCCTCCAGATTGTCAACGGCTACAAATTTTTCCTGAATCGGGAAATTCTGGCCGTCGACAAAGCTGATGGTTATCCATTGACCAAAACGCGATAGCAAAACCCGTTTCCAATTATTATGGGAGTCAATTTCGAGTAAATCATAGGGGGATATAATTTGACGCGCCCACGGGCCCGGAAAATCATAATAAAGCTCCAGAAACTTTTGCCGGGAAATCAGTTGCGGAAAGGAAGGCGTGAGATTGTCAAAAAGTTCATTGAAAGTTTGCAGGGACTCGGTCGACTGCTCCTGCAAATTCAAACCGGAAAGGAGAGACTTGATTTTTTTCTGGGCCACAATTTTCTCACGGTCCCGTTCCCAGACCCGCCCCAATTGCGGCCGACTTTGATTCTCCCATTTCAGATAGTGGCCCACCCCGCGCTCGAAAATATGTCCGAAAAATTCCAGAACCAGCAACAGGATCAGGACCGACAGGAAAACCACCACATTCAGATTTCCCCAAATCCCCGATTTTCTCAAGGCATCATCTCACGGTGATTTTAGGAAGGGACTTGGTGATCGTTTTCAATTGATCAATTTGTTCCCTGAGAACTTTTTTGTTCAATCGTTTGCGACCCGGCCGGCCCTTTTTCTTGGCTTTCACTGATTTCGATGGACCGGCCTTGACCGGGAGTTTGGATGGCGCCTGATGCCTGTGGAGTTCAGCAAAATTTATGAGAATCGCCCGGCCTGGCTTGGCGGGTTTCCCGCTCGCTTTGTAGTTTTTTTCAAAACTTTTCAAATAATCCGCCTGCAACGCGGCAGAAAGTTTTCGATAGACGGACAGGATTTTTTTTTCTGACTTCTCCAGCGCCAGGAGGCATTCCTTCGCCGGTTTTTTAAAAGATATATGCCCAGTGCGAAAATCAACCGATTTCACCTCAGGCACGGGCAAACTCAAGGTTTGGACATGGACCGGCGTGACGTGGAAGTTGCTGATTTCCTCAGTCAACAGTTGCTCCAGGGAAATGTTACCGAGCCGGGCCATTTTCACCAGAATAGAGATGGGCGCATCCCGCTCACCCGCTTCGTAACGGACATAGGTCCTGAATCCCACCTTCAGAATTTCGGCCAGTGCGGACTGGGTGCACTTCAATTCCTTCCGGATCATTTTCATGTTTTTCGCCAAGATTGACATTGAGTATGCTCCTTTCTAAATTTTCACACTCCTCATTATATCTTTTAGAAAAGTTATTTTCAAAGCAGATAATTGGGAACGCGTTCTTTACTCAAACCGAAAAGAACCCCCTGGCCAGAGGAATGGAACTCACTTCAACGGGTGAGAATTTTGGCGGTTTCTTTAGCAGAGTAAGTGAGGATCATTTTCGCGCCAGCACGCTTGATGCTCATCAAGATTTCCATTTGAGCGCGGGGTCCGTCGATCCAGCCCTGCTGGGCCGCCGCGTGCACCATGGAGTATTCGCCACTGACATTATAAGCCGCCACCGGAACTTCAAAGTTATCACGGACCCGGCGAATGATATCCAAGTACGGCAAGGCGGGTTTCACCATGATAATATCCGCGCCCTCACCAATATCCTCTTCCACTTCGCGCAGGGCTTCATCGCTGTTGCCGGGATCCATTTGATAGGATTTCCGGTCTCCAAATTGCGGGGCAGAATCCGCCGCTTCTCGAAACGGACCGTAAAAAGCAGAAGCGTATTTGACCGCATAGGACATGATGATCGTATCTTGATGACCCGTCGAGTCCAAGGTCTCGCGGATCGCCTGCACCCGACCGTCCATCATGTCTGAGGGCGCCACAATATCCGCACCGGCATCGGCATGAGTTTGAGCCATTTTCGACAACAACTCCAAGGTTGGGTCGTTCAAAATTTTACCGTTTTCAACCAGGCCACAATGCCCGTGATCCGTGTACTCATCAATACAAACATCGGTGATGACCACCATTTCCGGGACGGCGGCCTTGATCTCCAGAATCGCACGTTGCACGATTCCCTTCGGATTATAAGCCTCGGAACCCCGGGAATCTTTTTTGTCCGGAATTCCAAACAAAATGATCGCTGGAATTCCCAGTGAATGGGCCTCCTTCGCCTCCCGCACAATGTTGTCTATCGACCAACGGTGGACCCCGGGCATGGACGATATCGCCTCTTGCACTCCCTGGCCTTCACAGACAAACAACGGAAAAATTAAATCATCTACAGAAAGAGCGGTTTCGCGGACCATCCGCAAAATCGCCGGATTTTGCCGCAAACGTCTGGATCTATGGGTTGGAAAAACCATTGAGTCACTAGTATAATTTTTAACCAATTGTTTAAAAAGGATTTTTATTGATATATTTTATTTTTAAGGGGTCAAGTTGGCATTTAAATCCAATAAATATCATCCAGGCACCCGCAGTTCTAAAACCAGCGATGGGAAGCCATTTTCAAGCCTGGATTGCCGTCAATGTTCAGCAGAAAACAGTCAAAAAAATGGAAAACCGCTTGCAATTCGTTGATAATTTGACGCTGTTAAAGCCCTTCATAAAATAATTTCTTCGCTAGTATATCATTAATTCATTTAAAATTAGTGATTTATGAAATGCCACTATAAATCGCTGCCAACGGCATACATATTGCTCTTTGTTTTTAAATGGATGCTGGTTATACTTTAATTCTCTGCCTAATTTGAGAGGTGAAAGGAGATTTTTACATATGAATTCGGATGATTCTTATTTGGATAAG
>SMVS01000158.1 GCA_004357435.1 Nitrospina sp.
AACCGATGCCCTGAAGTCCGCGATCCAAACAAAATTCAAAACGGAAAACCATCTCAGCTATGAAAAAAATCAGATCGTGGTTTCCTGCGGCGCCAAACATTCCTTTTACAATCTAGCGCAGGTGTTGTGGGAAGCGGGCGATGAGATCATCATCCCCGCGCCGTACTGGGTGTCGTATCCGGAGATGGTGGTGCTGGCCGGCGCCACGCCGGTGATAGTTGATTCGGATGAAACGACCGATTTTAAAATCACCCCCGCCAAATTGGAAGAAGCTATCACGCCCCAAACGCGGGCATGGATATTAAACAGCCCGGGCAACCCGACCGGTTCGGCTTACACGCAGGAGGAACTGGCGGCGCTGGCGGAAGTCACGCTGAAGCATGACCTGCTGGTGATCTCCGATGAAATCTATGAAAAAATTGTTTTCGATGGCTTTCAAAACATCAGCATCGCTTCTATAGGTGAAGACATCCAACGCAACACAGTGGTGATCAACGGCGTATCCAAATGCTTCGCCATGACCGGTTGGCGGATCGGTTACTTCGCCGCCGAGCCGGCCATCGCTTCCGCCGTCACCAAACTGCAGGGCCAAAGCACCTCCAACCCGACATCGATCGCGCAGGCCGCGGCGGTCGAGGCCCTCAGCGGCGCCGACACCCCGCAAGCGGTCGCGACCATGGTGGCCGAGTTCAAAGTGCGGCGCGATTATTTAATGGACCGTTATGAAAAAATCCCGGGTATCCGCTGTTACACACCGGTCGGTTCGTTTTATTCTTTCCCCGATTTTTATGAAATCCTGGGTAAAAAATGGCGGGATAAAACACTCACGGGATCACTCGACATCGCGGAGTTTCTTTTGGCAGAAGCCAAGGTAGCGTTGGTGCCCGGCATCGCCTTCGGCGCCGACAACAATCTGCGGCTGTCCTTCGCCACCTCCATGGACAACATTCAACGCGGCCTCGACCGCATCGAACAGGCCCTCGCCACTTTAACGGATTGATGCAGGTCTTTACCAGTAGTGGTTCAACAAAGTACAATTTGCAACTCATGGCATGGCGCCAAGTAACGACTTGCCCCTCGACTAATGGGTGACACCTTTTCTTTTCTGCCCTTTTTCCAAGACGTTGATCGCTTGGTCTATCGGTTCTAGAAGGTTTTTTTGTATACGCATCAACCAGTTGACCTCATCGGGCGGGACACGAACATGTCGAGGACTCGTAGTGTCCGGTGTTCCTATAAAAAATAGGTTTGCGTTGTACGTTAGAAGCGTGAGGTAGGCCAACATTACCTTATTCACCTCATCCTCCGAAAGCACCCCGATCCTGGGTAAGAATGCTAAATACGCCCCATCCATGCGATCAGTCAGTACGAGTGCGCCCTTTGTCCCATTTTTCTCATCTAAATTCTTTTGAAGAGCATCCCTGTTAATCTTGAGCTCCGCCAAGAGAGCCACACGTATAGCCCTGCGCTCATGTTCGCGTTCATCGTTGCGCCTGAGTACGGGCAATCTTCGCGTTGATTATAAGGGTGATTATTATACCAGCGAAGCCGAAAGCGCCAACGATTAGGGTTTGATAGTTGTAGAAAGACTTAACTATTAGGATTTGATGTTTGTTAACTCGAGGGGTTGAAGGTCAAGTCTTTACTTGACTACATATTTTATGCTACCAACATTAACAACCATTCGTCACAGCCGCTGCAAATTGGTTCATTGAGAATATCTCAAACGTACGGTTGCCAATACATTTTTTTTTCGGGATAATTGAACGGCTTGCCGGCGAAGCGCCGGGACTAAAGGGTCAAACTCTATCCTGCACTCAATAATTGTCGGCGATAATACAAAGCGTCAGCTTTTTCGCCCCGCGCGGCTACTAGCCGTAGGGGCAACAAACGGAGCGGTCAGCTATTTGGGTCCAGCGGCACGCTGGGGGTGACATGGGAGGGGAGTTGTAACTTTAAACGTTGGCGGGGTCTTGGGAGTTTTCCGACAGGACTGCTTCCGCTTTCAGGCCGGCCTTGTAATCTCTGACCTTTTCTTCAATCTTATGCCGACACCGCTTGGCGCCGCAATTACCGGTTCCGACACCGATATTTCGGCGCAGAGCTTCAAACGAAAGGTTCCCACCGCGGATGGCTTTCATGATGGTGCCGCCGGTGATGCTCCGGCAAATACAGACTTTCTTGAAATTGTCGATCAGATGTTTATGAGAGTCCAATGTCTCACGCCTTGCTTTTTAAGGTTGACCTTGAATCATTAATATATCCGAATTGCATCAAATCACCTAACACTAATTCATCTTACTATATATGAAGGCATTCGCCTTAGCTGTACTGAGCGGGGTCCTGCTGGCCCTGACCTTTCCCCGGTTCAACCTGGAGTTTTTGGCCTGGGGCGCTCTCATCCCATTGTTTTTTGCCATCCAAGGGGCCTCCCCCCTGCGCGCTTCATTATCGGGTTTTGTCTCTGGTTTTGTTTTTTACCTCATGGACATGACCTGGGTGACCAACACCCTCATCAATTACGGCTACCTGCCGACTCTGGCGGCCTGGGGCGTGTTGCTCCTGCTGGTGACCCTGATGAGCTTTTTCCCGGCGCTGTTCAGCTACCTGGTGAACCGCCTCGGGGGCGGCAACCCGGTATCCCTGTTCCTGCTGGCGCCGGTGATCTGGACCGCGCTCGAATACCTGCGCTCGTCTCATCCCAGGTACGGGTTTTCCTGGCTGGGCCTGGGATACTCGCAATTTCAAACACTGCCGGTCATTCAGATCGCGGAATTCACCGGCGTGTACGGCGTCACGGCGTTGATCGTTTTGGTGAACGCCGGGATGTTCGCCTTGATCCATCCTGAGTTCGCAGCGCATGAACAATGGCAAAAGTACCGGATGCGGATCGGCGGCGCGACCGCCGGAGTTTTCATTTTTTGCCTGGTCTACGGTTGGCTGGCGCTGGCGGATGCGCCGGCACCCAGAGGTTCCGGCCTCAAGGTCGGGCTGGTGCAAGGCAACATCGCCCAGCAAATGAAATGGAACCCGATTTATCGCACAGCCATTTTAGAACGCTACCGCGAACTGACTTTAAAAGTAGTTCAGGACCAACCGGACCTGGTGGTCTGGCCGGAAGCGGTCACCCCCTTCTACTTCCAACACGATGCGGCGGGCGCACGCTTTGTAGTGGAGGGCGTGCGGATGACCCACACGCCCCTGCTGTTTGGCAGTCCGCATGTGGAAACCCGCGGCGGGCAACAGGTTTTGCTCAACAGCGCTTTTTACCTGTCGCGGGAAGGCATCGTCAAAGGCCGTTACGACAAAATCCATCTCGTGCCGTTCGGCGAGTTCGTGCCCTGGCGCTCCTTGTTATTTTTTATTGATAAGCTGGTGGTGGGTATCGGCGACTTCGGACGCGGCACGGAGGCCACCGTGTTTCAGGTCAACAATTTTAAATTCGGCGTGTCCATTTGTTATGAAATCATCTTCCCCGACCTGACCCGGCAAGCGGTGAAAAATGGCGCGCAGTTTCTGGTGAATATCACCAACGACGCCTGGTTCGGCCGCAGTGCCGCTTCCTACCAGCACATGGCGATGGCCTCCCTGCGGGCGGTAGAAAACCGGGTGCCCATTGTCCGCTCCGCCAATACGGGTATCTCGGGAGCGGTCGATCGCTTCGGCAGGATCCATGCGGCCACCGATATTTTCCAGGAGGCCGTTGTATCCACCCTCATCTATCCGCGCACCGGGGAGCAAACTTATTACTCCCGGTATGGCGACGTGTTCAGCTGGCTGTGTCTGGCCTTGAGCCTGCTACTTCCCCTGGGTTTGCGCCGCATGGACGCTCATTGATTTTTGTAGAACAGCCCCCGCCTCCGGGGAATCCCGGAAAATTTTACCCGCCATTGCCTAAAATATTTTCAGATAAGTGGCTGGTGTTATAGAATGATACCCTCATTGAAGGAATAGATTTTATCGAAAAGGATCAATCCAATGACCGAAAAAGCAACGTTCGCGGCGGGGTGTTTCTGGGGAGTGGAAGTGGCGTTCCGCCAGGTACCCGGGGTGGTCAACGCCTCGGTGGGTTACACCGGCGGCACCGTGCCCGACCCCACTTATGAAATGGTTTGTTCCGGGAGCAGCGGCCACGCCGAGGCGGTGGCAGTCGAGTACGACCCGGATCAAGTCACCTACGAAAAACTTCTGGACGTGTTCTGGAACACGCACGACCCAACGCAGATGAACCGGCAGGGACCGGACATCGGCACCCAGTACCGATCCGCCATTTATTTTCACACGCCGGAACAACAACAAATCGCCGAGCAATCCAAAACTCATCAGTCCGGTCAATTGGGCCGGCCGATCGCTACTGAAATAACCGCCGCTGAAAAATACTATCCGGCGGAAGAGTACCACCAGCAGTACATCAAAAAGAGCGGCCGCCCGGGCGCGTGTTGACCCCCTTGCGGGGAGGCGGATAGCTATGCTTTGTATTATCTCCAACGATTGTTGGGCGCATGACAAAGTCTGACCTATTGCCTGCGGGGGCTCCCCGCCCGGAGGAAAATGAGACCTTTGCATGACATGAAAATTATGAATCCATCCTAACGATCCCACCAGAGAAGTCGAGGTGTCCCCCCTTCTCCGAATGGGGTAAGGGAGATTTTGCCACAGATAAGCACGAAGGGCTGTCATGCTGAGTGGAGTGAAGGATTTCTGTTCTAGAGAACATTGAGAGGGTAAATGCGATGAACGAAACCGGCAAGCAAACTCCGTCAGAAAAACCAACCATCTACAAAAGCAAAAAGCAGATCAAAGAAGCCTGGGCCAAACTCCACCTTGAGGTCCCCGACCGCAAAACCCCCGCTCCGGAACAGGAGGCGTTGAACAAAATCTACGAAGACGACCTGTTCGGCCTCGGCAACGAATAGCGGAGTACCTCCGCTGTTAAAATTTAAAAACTGGAAACTATGCCCCACCATTATGGAGCGAATATCCGGGTTCGACCCAATTTGCTCCGGCGTTTCGCCGGCAGGCCTGGCCCGGTCACTTTAAAAACCCTGCCAATTGACGACCCGTCACTGGGAAGAATGAAAAAAAACCCCGCAACCTGCAACCCGGCAAAAGCAAAATACTCATTTATCCTGCCGGGGGGCGTTGGGGGAAATCATAAGCGGTGGCGACCCAATGCGCGTTATCGCCATTCCAACGGGGCCATGAGCACTCACTTGAGGTGACGGTCGCGGGGGAAGAGGAGGGATTGCGGCGGGTAGACTCCCTTGCGGACGGTTTGATTGGGAGAAACTTTGGAGTCCTTGCCCAGAAATACTCCCGGACACAGCACCGCGTTACAGCCGATCTCGACATAGTCGCCCAGCACCGCCCCAAATTTTTCGGGACCGGTAACCAACGCACCGTTTGCCAGTTCAAGAGGAATGGGCGGAAAGGCTCCCTTGACTTTATTGTCCGCGCTCCGGAATTCCAGATTGGCCAGTTTGGCTCCCGCTCCCAGATTGACATAACTGCCCAGAATGCTGTCCCCGATATAATTGAAATGGCCGGCCTCACTGTGATTCATGAGGATGCTGTTTTTCACTTCGGTGGCGTGGCCGATCACGCAACGGTCGCCGGTGACCACGTTGCCGCGCAGGTAAGCGCCCTGCCTGATTTCACACTGACTGCCGATCACCGCCGGGCCTTTGATAATGGCGGAAGGCTCCAGCACCGTGCCCGCTCCCAGAACAATCCCGAACGGTTCTATATAAGTGGGTTGGGAAATCTCGATCCAGCGTTCGACGTGGCAGGCCGCCTCGGGGAAGCGCGACAAGGTGTCCCGGGCGATGAGAGTGCATCCATCCAACGCCTGCACCCGTTCGACGGTGGACGGCAGATTAGTCAGGAGGGTTGCAATAGACGCCGCCAATGTTTGTAAAGGTTGCCACAGAGTTTCGATCCCGTCGAACAACTCTTTATGGGCGAAGTCATCAAGATGATCAAAATATGGCGAGAGGTCGTTCATGGTTTTATTTTTTATGGTTGGACCGACGACTTAAATCTGTCGCTGGTAATATACCATTTCCCGCGGGGGGTCAATCGGTAACCTTGGCCGGTGAGGCGAATCAATTCCTGCTTGCTCATTTCTTTCAGCGCGCGTTGTGTTTCCGAATCCTTGACCGCATCTTGTTTCATAGGCCGACCGGCGATCTGGCTGAGCAGGTCCAGCTCCTGCTGGTAATGGTGATCGGTTTCATCTTTCAATCCGGCAAACAACAAACGCACGGCCTGTTCGCCGATGGCTTTTAAAACCTTCTGGTCTTTCGGACTGCCGCGCAGGTTCACGCTGATTTTATTTTCCGTTCCTGAATTGCGAACAAATATTCCAGCCTCGGCGCCACTCGCGCCCGCCAAAGCCAGATAAAGCATTTCGGGGTCTTCCCGAAAAAGCAGGGTCCGCACCCGAAAACCCGAACGCTTCGCCGCGCCCGTCATCAGGCGCTTGATCCGCCGCCACACCTGCGAATTATTTTGGAATAATTCCTTCCTTATGTAGTAGACGTAATAACAGGTCTTGAAGCCCGGCGGAAAGGGCCGCGCCAAATGAGCGTATCCGCGGGTGACGGATTTTTTTGCCATCAGCGCCTGGGTGGCCGCGAGGGTGTTGAGTGCGCTCTTCAACCCATTGCCCGGAAACACCGGGACCCGGCGGCCCCGGGCGGTGGTCAACCATCCCAGGGTGATGTTGTGTCCGGTCTCCTCGCTACCCACCGCGAAAGGAATTTTAAAATCCGCCGCAGAAGTTTGCTCAAGCGCATCAATGGACTGCTCCAACTGCTGAAACTGGGTGGCGTCAAACACGGTCGATTTTTTGAGCGCCCGCAATTTTTTCTTGAGCGCCGTCACCTGGCCGCTTTGGGGCAAAGCGCGCAGACGGGATGCAACGATCATCGTGGCGATGCGGAAGAGAATCCATTTGTCACCGACCGCGGACAATTGCCGTTTAAAACCCAGTTTTTCCGCGGCCAGGCCCGTCCTGAGATCGCTCTCCACCGTGTGGATGTAACCGCTCCCGCGATAGGTTTTCGGATCGCGTTGGATCAGGAACTCCCCTTGCAGGTAGGCCGTTTCATCCCCGCTCAAAACCAACAGGCAATCTTTGAAGGGATGGTATTCCAAATGATAAAAACGGTCCCCGTCCGCATCGAAAACCGCGCCGGCCACCCGCAGTTTGCCAAGACGCGCCTGCTGGCGATGCCGGCGGCCCAACTCAAACAGTTTTAGCAGGGCCGCGTGCTTGGCGAAAAGGCCAGAACCTTTGGCGATCATCGGCGGGGTGATCCGGGCGTGGCCTTCGAGGTCCGCCACCCCCGAGTTGTGGTTGACGTTGCCGTCCCGTTGGTTATTCACTTCCACGACTTTGGCGAACCCCATGCGCCGGAAAATTTCGGCGGCGAGGCCGGTCAACGAACCGCGCGCCGGGTCGACCACCAACACCACATTCTCAAAGGAAATATTTTCAGCCCATGAATTCTCCAGAGCCATCGAAAACTTTTTAAAAAACTCCAGGGCGTCTGTCCGGCAATCAATGCGTTTGCCTTTTAAAGGTTTGTTGCGGAGAGTTTTCAGGCCCAACAGGGTTTGGGTCAAAAGGATGTCATTTTCAGGCAGGAGTTTCATTCCCCGAAAAGCCAGGAAAGTTTTGATGCCGTTCTGGTCCCTCGGATTGTGGGAAGCGGTGACCATGAACCCGCCCGCCGCCTGTTGGTGCATGATATACAAAGGCACCAGCGGGGTGGGCGCAATTCCCAACACCCGCGCATTGGCGCCAGCCTTCAACACCCCGCGCACGACCGCTTCGGTGAATGTTTCTCCCACATCGCGCGGATCCCAACCCACTACAAAATCGTCGCCGCGCCGGGCCTCGTGTCGTTGCATTAAACTGGTCACATGCGCGTAGGCATACAGCTCCATAAACTCTTCGGTGATGAAACCTTTTTTCAGAAATACCTGCTGAGGCGAAAGACCCCTGACGGAAGAGTGGCAAGCGGCAATCACCTCGCGGCGAATGCCGTCGGTGCCCTGCAAGCGAATTGGAGGAGGCGTCTTGGAACTTGAGGATTTGGGCATCGGTTTTTTCCAAATGAAACGATCAGCAACACTTTCGTGGGGGAGTGTAGCACAGCCGTCTTGCGGCGTGGAGAACCTCAGTGGCAGGTCGGCAGGCCGCCGTTGGAAATTCCGGGGGCAAATAAAAATTGCTATCAGTTCAAGCAGGGTTTAAAAATTTCAATTAAATTTTTGGTGATATAAACATTCTTCTGTGGCAAATCCGCCAGGGCATTTCCCTCAGCGACTCCAATATGAGAGTCTTTCAAGATCCTTTGCACGAGCAGTCTGCCATCCAAAATAAAATCATGGCTCGACAAAAAATCAATCATGCCCTGTTCCTCCATGAGGAGAAGATAGTCTTTGACATTTTTGGAATTGACGATGGCTTTGTTGATTTCCAACCACAGGCACTCAGCCATTTCTTTTTTATTTTTTC
>SMVS01000159.1 GCA_004357435.1 Nitrospina sp.
AAATGCTTTGCAGGTAGCAAAAACACAATATGAAATTGGCGATGTCGATTTCCTAAGTGTGTTGCAGATGCAGGCTAGATTGCTGGGTTCCCGGATACAACTAATCAGAATTAAGAATGCCAAACTGGCGCAACGGGTAGATTTGCACCTCGCTTTGGGAGGGGGTTTTGAGGAAGGAATATAGGGTGAGAATGGCCCGGTGAAATTCTCAAGCCCCTTTGATCAAAGGCGTTGATCCGCGAAAGAGATTTATGACTTCTGCTGAAAAACCCGAGCGCCTTGCATCTGAACCCAAGTTCGGTTTTGCCTTTTTGCTTTTCTGCCTAATAGCATCGCTCCTAGTCCCTGCTTATTTTGAGAATCAGATAATGGGTGGTGTGGCATTGAGGGGGATGCTCTCTCTCATCTTGCTAGCCAGTCTCTATCTTATTGCCCAACAGCCTCGCGAATTAAAGATTGGAATAGCCTTGGCAGTACCCACCTTGCTGGCGAACTGGTGGAGTGGATTATTTCCGCCGCCTTGGGATGTATATATCGCAAGCGTATTCTACATAGTCTTTCTTTGCTATATCAGCATTTTTATTTTCCGTTTCTTATTTGAGACGGAACAAATCAGCCTGAATATGATTTTTTCAGCGATTTGCCTCTATATGTATATAGGGCTGATTTGGACGTTCATTTATCTGGTTACGGAGATTAGTCGTCCGGGTTCATTCAGGTTTCCAATTGAATTACCTGGTGATCCGGAAAGCCTGGTGCATGCATTGCGGAGTAGTTTTTCTTATTTTAGTTATGTGACTCTTTCAACGTTGGGTTATGGCGATGTGACACCATTAACCAAGTTTGCTCGTGCCTGGGCAATATTGGAAACGGTGACAGGCCAATTTTTCCTCGCGTTTGTGGTCGCCCGACTAGTTGGGTTGTTTATTACCAACCGACGCTAGCAATTAGTTACGAATTGTATGTCTTCAAAGACCCCGGCAAACTGGATGCCGGCCAACCGGATTATGGCTACATTCAATCCGCTGATGTGATTATTTCTGGAAGTGGAGCTGTGACTGCTTTATCAGGTCGGGCAGCCAATCGGCTATTTTAAAGTATGCTGAAATCATTGCCCTGACTCACCATGAGAAATGGGATGGCTCCGGTTACCCTAAGGGTCTCAAGGGTGAAAAAATTCCTCAAGCAGGACGCATCGTCGCCATTTGTGACGTCTTCGACGCGCTCACTTCCGTGCGTCCTTACAAAAAAGCCTGGTCGTTGAAGGACACGTTTTCTCATCTTGAAGAACAGAAGGGCTCTCACTTCGACCCCAAAATAGTACCTTTATTTTTAGATATAACTCCAAAATTACTGAAAATCCAGAAACAATACGGTGACCCCCTACCGGAGAATTAAATGCGAGTATTGATTGTTGAGGATGACCCCGCTTCCAGGGAATTAATGGAAGACATGGTTAAAATGGAAGGTCATGATTTAAGAACGGCGGAAGAGGGTTATCAAGCCCTGTCGCTGTTCAAAGAATTTAAACCTGATCTGGTATTTTCAGATATTCAGATGCCCAAAATGGACGGCCTGGATTTGTTGGAACGCATTCGGGGTATCAGCCCTGAGACCATTGTCGTCATGATGACCGCTTTTGGATGTGAAGAATATGCTTTAAAAGCCCTCCGTTTGGGTGCCAACAATTACCTTCAAAAACCGATTCGTCATGATGACATATTGCCTTTGCTTGAAAAATATTCGGCGCTGGTGGACGCGGCCGACTCCCTGGGCCAGGGACCAACCGGCGAAGACCAGCAACAAAAATTTATTTTTGAAAATGACATAAGTAAAATAAGTGATTTTGTCAATCTGTTGGTGCAGGGTGTAGCCAAAGACTTTGTGGGACGCGATTATCTGGATGTAAAAATTGGACTCTATGAACTGTTGGCCAACGCTATTGAGCACGGCAATTTAGAAATTTCCCAAGAAGATAAATTCAACACTCTGAATTTAGAAGAACTTTATGAAAAACGCAGGTCGGACCCTCAGTTTGCGGGGCGCAAGATTGTGGTGGAACAGACCAGGGATGACCTGGCCTGCGAATGGTTGATCACGGATGAAGGCAAAGGCTTTGATTATGAGAATGTTTTGAAAAACATCGGCCCCATGGGGAATGTTAAAGCCAAAGGAATTTTTATCGCGCAATTCCATTTCGATCAGTTGGAGTTTCTGGGAAAAGGCCATCAGGTACGGGCCAGAAAACTCAAAACTGTTTCTACCTGAAAACCCCCAGCCTGCCCGCCACGGTGAGGGGCGGTACAATGCCGCCACTTTAATTGGCGCCCCACAACACAAAGCCTCCGCTATTTGCCTCCCCCGCCTGGCCAGCCAGCGTGACGCTGGACTCAAATGGGTCGAACTCTGTCCCGCGGTTAACAATTGTTGGAGACAACAAAAAGCCTCAGCCATTTGCATCCAACCGCAGGTTGGTTAGGCGACGTTTTGTTTTTTGGATTGGCGCTTGCGTTCGTTTTCGTCCAGAAACTTTTTGCGCAAACGAATGCTGGTGGGAGTGATTTCTGCCAGCTCATCGCCGTTCAGGTAGCCGAGTACCTGCTCGAGGCTCATGACGCGGGGCGGCGGAACGCTGATGGTATCGTCCGACCCGGAAGCCCGCATGTTGGTCAGCTTCTTGCCTTTGCAGAGGTTGATCACCAGATCGCAATCCTTTTTGTGTTCGCCGACAATCATCCCGGTATACACCTCGGTGGTCGGTGGGAGAAACATGGTGCCCCGGTCCAGCAGATTGTATATAGAGTACGCGGTGGTATTGCCGTGTTCCAGCGCGATCAGCACCCCGTTGTTGCGCCGCGCCAGGTCGCCGCAATAAGGAATATAATTGTGGAAGCTGTGGTTCAGGATGCCGGTGCCGCGGGTCAGCGTCAACATCTGTGAGCGAAACCCAAACAGCCCACGCGTCGGAATCACATATTCCAACCGCACCGTGCCGGTGCCGGTATTCAGCATATTTTTCATCGACCCCTTGCGCTGACCCATGGCCTCCATCACCGATCCCATGTACTCTTCATCGATATCGATGATGACAAACTCCTCCGGCTCCATGGTCACTCCATCGATCTCTTTCAAAACCACTTCGGGCCGGGCAATGGCAAACTCAAACCCCTCGCGCCGCATCGTCTCAATCAGAATACCGAGGTGAAGCTCGCCCCGTCCGGAAACTTTAAAGGTGTCGTTGGCGCCGGTTTCCTCGACCCGCAAGGCGACGTTCTGTTTGATCTCCTTGTACAGCCGTTCGCGTATTTGGCGCGACGTGACGAATTTACCTTCCCGGCCAGCGAACGGGGAATCGTTCACCTGGAAATTGATCGACAAGGTCGGCTCGTCGATATCGATCACCGGCAAGGCTTCCGGATCGAGCCGGTCGGCGATTGTCTCGCCGATATCCACTTCCTTCATGCCGGAGATGCCGAGGATGTCACCCATCACCACATCCTTCGCCTTCATCCGTTGCAGGCCTTCAAAGGTGAATACCTTGGATACCTTGAACTCCTCCATGTCGCCCGAACGCTTGATCTGCGTGTAGAGCTTGTCGGCATCGAAATGGCCGCGGTGGATTTTGCCGATGGCGATACGGCCGACGTAATCGTTGTAGTCGATGGAAGACACCAGCATCTGGAACGAACCGTCCGGATCGCCCGCGTGCGGCTCCACCTTGGCGACGATGAGGTCCAACAACGGCTTCATGTCGAGGTTCTCCCCATCCGGCGTGAGGCGGCAAAAACCATGCTTGGCGGATGAGTAAATCGTGGGGAAATCCAACTGCTCGTCGCTCGCACCCAGATTCGCGAACAGATCAAACACCTCGTCGAGCGCTTTCGCCGGGTCGGCGCTGGGGCGGTCGATCTTGTTGATCACGACAATCGGCTTGAGGCCCAGGTCGAGCGACTTTTTAAGGACGAAGCGCGTCTGCGGCATCGGGCCTTCAGCGGCATCGATGAGCAACAAAACCCCGTTGACCATTTTAAGGATGCGCTCGACCTCGCCGCCGAAGTCCGCATGGCCCGGCGTGTCGACGATATTTATTTTGTACTTGCCGTAGCGCACCGACGCGTTTTTGGAAAAGATGGTGATGCCCCGCTCCTTTTCCAACTCATTGGTGTCCATGATGCAACTGCCCGCCAGTTCTTTTTCCTTGAACATGCCGCTCTGGCGCAGAAGGCAGTCCACCAAGGTCGTCTTGCCGTGGTCGACGTGGGCGATGATTCCAATATTCCTGATAAACTCACTGCTCATTTAGTATCTCTTCATTCATATAAGTGTGTGAAAACCCTGCAGGTGTGCTTGAATGCGGTGCCGGCGGGAAACTGAAAAAACCGATCATATTACCCTGATTATACCCCAAACCCCAAGCAAAAACTAAGCGGATGGGCTTACAATCGCTTTAATAATGAAAAATGGTATAACTTACGGATGAGATTGGTCCCTTAAAGTTATTATTCCATTTGAAAAAGGCACCAGGAGATGGGATTGATTAATTTTAAAAACGTTAATATTGCGGTTTTGAGTCTGTGTCTTCTGCTGGGGGGCTGTGGCGACGGCGCCGAGGGGCCGAAAGACACGCAGGTTACGCAAACTCCGCAGGGTCTGACGGACGGCGCGTTCAAAAAACAGGAGATCGGGGCTTACGAGGAAGCGGTCACGCTGTTGGACAAGGCGCTGGCTGTCGACCCGCAATTCCTCCCAGCGCTCTACCGCATGGGCGCGGTTTACCAGGAATGGGACCGCAGAAAAGAAGCGATCGCGGCTTACCTGAACGTCCTCGCCATCGACCCAAAACATCAACCGGCTCTGCTGGGCCTGGCCGCGGTGTACTCGAAAGCCCATTTGAACGATCTGGCGGCGCAGGAGTTTATCAAGGTCGCGGAGCTCAGGCCGGACGATCCGGAAATTCATTTCAAAATCGCGCTGGAGTACTGGTACAACCAGCGCCTCCCGGAAACGGCGGCGGCTTACCTGAAAGTGATCGCCATCGACCCCGATCATCTGCAGGCTCACCTCAACCTGGCGAGCGTCTACGAACGGATGAAAAAGTGGGAGCCGGCCATCGCAGAAATCGATATCGCTCTCCAACTGGCGGAGGCCACTGGCAACACGCAGGAGAAATCGATCGCCGAAAACAAACTGAAACGGCTCCAAGGCCGGGTACATATGACCGAAGAAGAAATGCTCCGCAAATCCCAACCCCCCTTCAACTAGCCGGCCAGCGTGACGCTGGACTCAAATAGGTCAAACTCGGTTACGCACTCCACAATTGCCGGGCATGTAATAAAGGTTATCTATTTGCCTTCCCTGCCAAGAGGCCAGCGTGACGCTGGCCTCAAATGGGTCAAACTCGGATAGGCGCTCAACAATTATTGGGCATGAAATAGAGGTTAGCTGTTTGCCTCCCCTACCAAGGGGCCGGGCAAGGCCCGGACTAAATGGATCAAACTTTTCTCTGCATTCAATAATTGTTGGGCATGGTTCTAAGAACTCAATATTCCCCTTCTTACCCAAGGGAAAAG
The DNA here is from genome assembly GCA_004357435.1 of Nitrospina sp. Classification (GTDB taxonomy): domain Bacteria; phylum Nitrospinota; class Nitrospinia; order Nitrospinales; family Nitrospinaceae; genus SMVS01. Next base: position 5,571 of record SMVS01000159.1, read on the forward strand.
CCCCCTAGCCCCCTTCGGAGAAGGGGAGGTGTTCGCAACTTGGTATCTTTAAAGGGTGGTAGCGGTGAGCCGTGACGAAAATTTGAGCGGGAAAAAGGGCGGCTCAGCCGAATAAAAAAATAACTCCTGATAAATCAATAAGTTATCTATAGTATCTTAATGGGTTATTAGTATTTGAGTTAAATATTTTTGTTTAAATTTAATAAAAATAGGAGACACAAATGTTTGATGACATCTTGAAGTGGGTCAGGAAGTTAACGGAGGCAGGAGTGGCTTTACTGGCTCTGGCAATTGTCCTTCAAATTTTGTTTGGGAAGGTCGTTCCATTCATTGGAGGCGATGTGATCGGCTCCATCACCTCAATCGTTGCAGCCCTTGGAGCGCAAGGCCTGGTTGGCTTGGCCGCTATTGCTGTGATCTACGCAATTTTTAACCGGCAAGCATCGATTAGTTAGATTCGCTTTTTTAGAGAAATTTATTCTTAGATTTTTACCATTGCCCCGTTTCATTAGCAGGGGCAGCCGTGTAATTGACAGCGTTTTTGTGATTTTAAAATCTTAGTAGGAGAAAAAAATGTTTAACGATATCTCTAAATGGATTAGGACAATAACTGAAGCGGGAATTGCTTTACTTGGTTTGGCAATTATTGTGCAAGTTCTGTTTGGGAATGCCGTTCCATTTGTTGGGGGCGATGTGGTAGGTAGTATCGCCTCAATCATCACATCACTTGGAGCGCAAGGTCTGATTGGCCTGGTTGTTATTGCTGTGATTTATGCAATTTTCAACAAGTCGGCCCAGTCACAATAAATCCAACCATCGGGGCGGTCGTCCCACATCCGTACTTCTTTCAGTGGCGTCCTAATCCTTATATACCTTCTGAGCCTGTTGGTTGACAGGTACTACCCAAATGAGATAAAGGGTCTAGCCAAAATTGCTAGACCCTTTATTTTTTTGCAAGCCATGGAGGTTAACATCAACCTCTCCCAGCCTCCCCTTGAAAAGGGGAGGAATTTTAATTTAGCTCCGGCGCTTCGCCGGTCGCCCCGTGCGGCTACTGGCCGTAGGGGCAACAAACAGAGCGGTCTGTGTTCATCTGTGGCTTAATCATACCCCACAACTTTTGAATACCTATTCGAGTTCGACCTATTTAGCTCCGGCGCTACGCCGGTGGTGATAGGTGGCGCCCGCGCCTTGCGGGATGCGGATGGTTTCCACCATCTCCTGGACTGCTTGCGGCGGCTCGGGAGTGAAGCGGCTCACGCCATAAGCCACGATAAAATTGAGCATCATTCCCAGGGTGCCGATGCCTTCCGGAGAAATGCCGAACCACCAGTGGTCGGGAGTGTTGGCTGTCGGATTGACGAACTTGAAGTAAATGATGTAGCTGGCGGTGAACACGAGGCCGGTGATCATGCCGGATATCGCGCCTTCCTTGTTCATCCGTTTGGAAAAAATGCCCATCAAGATCACCGGGAAAAAAGAGGACGCCGCCAGGCCGAACGCAAACGCCACCACTTGCGCGACAAATCCGGGCGGGTGGATCCCGAAGTATCCGGCGATGACAATGGCCAGTGCCGCGGACATGCGGGCGAACATCAATTCCTGTTTGTCGCTGATGGACGGCAAAACTATTTTCTTAAAAAGGTCATGGGAAATGGAGGTTGAAATCACCAGCAGTAAACCCGCGGCGGTGGACAGTGCCGCCGCCAGTCCGCCCGCCGCCACCAGGGCGATCATCCAGTTGGGCAAGCCAGCAATCTCCGGGTTGGCCAGCACGATGATGTCACGGTCGATATAAAGTTCGTTGCCATTATCGGTGACCGGGTTGGCAATCAGGCGTTCGCCGTGGGCGCCCCGCCCTTCCCGGAACCGCGGTTCACCCTCGAAGGCTTTGCCGGCAACGTACTGGATCTGGCCGTCCGCATTTTTATCCACCCAGGCGATCAGGCTGGTGTCCTCCCAGTTTTTGAACCATTGAGGAGTCTCCGCGTAATGCGCGTTGTTCACCGTTTGCAGGAGGTTCACCCGGGCGAAGGAAGCCAGCGCCGGCGCTGTGGTGTATAGAATGGCGATGAAGACCAGCGCGTACCCGGCGGAGATTCGCGCGTCGCGCACTTTCGGCACAGTGAAAAACCGCACGATGACGTGCGGCAGTCCGGCGGTGCCGACCATCAGCGCGGCGGTGATGCAGAAGATGTCGATGGTCGATTTTTTCCCCGCCGTGTATGCGCCGAACCCGAGCTCCAGCGACAAACTGTCGAGCTTGTCCAGCAGGTAGGTGCCCGATCCATCGGCGAGAGTACTGCCGAAACCCATTTGCGGAACCGGGTTGCCGGTCATCATCATGGAAATATAAATCGCGGGGATCATGAACGCGAATATCAGTACGCAGTATTGCGCCACCTGGGTGTAGGTGATGCCTTTCATCCCGCCCAGCACCGCGTAAAAGAACACGATGGCCATGCCGATCATCACGCCGGTGGTGATTTCCACTTCGAGGAAACGCGAGAACACGATGCCGACTCCGCGCATCTGCCCCGCCACGTAGGTGAACGAAACGAAAATGACGCAGACGACGGCCACCACTCGTGCCACGTTCGAATAATAACGGTCGCCGACGAAATCCGGCACGGTGTATTTTCCGAACTTGCGCAGGTAAGGCGCCAACAACAAGGCCAACAGGACGTAGCCGCCGGTCCAACCCATGAGGTACACCGCGCCATCCCGCCCGATGAAGGAAATGATTCCGGCCATCGAGATGAACGATGCGGCGGACATCCAATCGGCCGCCGTGGCCATGCCATTGGCCAGGGGTGAAACCCCGCCCCCTGCGACGTAAAATTCATCGGTCGACCCGGCGCGCGACCAGATGGCGATCCCGATATAAAGCGAGAATGTGACACCGACGAAAATATAAGTCAACGTCTGCACGTCCATCAATCCGCGTTCTCCCTAAACCCGTGCGCTTTCATTTTTTGGAGCCCTCCTCATCAGCCTCTTCTTCCAAATGGTAATAATCTTCATCCGGAACAAAATCGTCCTGGTCTTCATCCACCCCGTATTTATGGTCGAGCCGGTTCATTTTGTAAGCGTAAACAAATATGAGAATGACAAAGCAATAAATGGCCCCCTGCTGAGCCATCCAGAATCCGAGGCGAAACCCCATGAACCTGAATTGATCCAGTGTGTCCACAAACAGAATTCCCATGCCATACGACACGACAAACCAGACGGCAAGCAACATCAGCACCAGGCGAATATTTTCCTTCCAGTAGGCTTTGGCATTGGAACTGCGCGAATCGTCCATCACATCCACTCCAAGCGGAGTACCTCCGCAGGTGACAATAAATATTCCCCTCCTTTTCAAGGAGGGGATACCAAGGTGGTTGACATCAACCTTTCCCATACCCTCCCCTTGCAAGGGGAGGAATATAAAATTCGGCCCACGAGGAGCGATCCCCCCTTCTCCGAAGGGGGTTAGAGGGCTTCTTCCTTTTATCTCTAATGCTTTTATTCTTTCATCTGTGCTTATTTTTGTTCATCCACAATTAATTCACCCCTCGCCCTCAACAATTATTAAGCATAAATCTCAACGAATAGGCAGTTGCCTCCTCTGCAAGGGGTGCGGCCAACGGCACGCTGGTCAGGAGGATTTTCTTTTTTGCACTGCCTGAGTGAGGGTCGCTTCCATTTGTTTCATTTCAATTTTTTGGAATTTAAAATGAAAGCTCAGGTAATTATCGGCGGAGTTCTTCATGTGCCTTAATATTTCCACATACTTGCCGAATTTCAAGGAGAGCTTTTCCAGCACGTCGGACTGGCCGGAACGACCGCCCATGATGGCCTTCAAACTGCTGGCCGCGGAAAAATAATAAGACTCGCCTTTATCAAAATACGCAGTGCCCAACAGGTTGGTGTCGGGATTGAATAACCCCAGGTTCAGCAATAAAAAGTCGGCGTTGACTTTGTAAACGAAATATTTTTTCGACCGCTCTTCCAGATCCGTGGCGACCTGACCCGCGTCGGATTTTAAATTCACCAGATATTTATTAGCGAGAGCCAGCGATTTCGGGTTCACCAATTCCGCCAGAACCAGAGTGATGTATTGGTTCACGTCCTCATCATACTTCATATCGTTGGCCTTGGTTTCCTGCCAATGACTCTCAAGCCATGCCTGGCCGCGACCCACTTCCAGAATGGGATCGTACCCGCTGTTGGAGTCCTCACCCCTATCAATTCGGGCATTCATGAACTGGTTGAAAAAAAACCACTCGGTGGTTTCGACTTCTCCGGTATCTATGTGTTTGAACTTGATCGCCATAATGCCCTCCCGAATATTTGACAAGAGTCACTCCCAAGCGTCCTCTCCAGTATAAGGCATTCCGTGACGTTCAAAACTGTTTTTTAATCCAAAAAGCCCTTGTAATTCATATCCTTGCCCAATTTTCACAAAAACATCAACCAGCCTCGAGGGTGACCCGATTCACCCCATCGACTGATTTTATCCGACTTGTTTAAATCCATTGCAAATCAAACCAGTTTTAGGTAAGGTAGCGAAGTAAAATTGGGTTGTTAAGAGTCACCGAGAAGCAAAGTGTTACGCACCTCGCCCAAGGTAAGACGATTGTTCAACATTGAGTCCGTGTTTGAGACGCGAGTTTTGCAATCGCTTCCCTGTAGGTTCAGACAATTAATCAGCCCTTATTAAAAGCAGGGACGCTGTTTTTTGTTTTGACAGGAAATGTCTTTCCCAAAATATTTAGGAGTAATCAGCATGCCACAAGGTAAAGTAAAATGGTTCAACGACAGCAAGGGTTATGGTTTCATTGAGTCCGATGAGGGCGAAGATTGTTTTGTTCATTTCTCGGAGATTCAAGGTGAGGGTTTCAAAACTCTGGCTGAGGGTCAGGTCGTTGAATTCGAAAGAACGATGGGGCAGAAAGGTCCGCAGGCTTCCAAGGTGATCCCAAAATAAACGGGTTTCCCCGATTCATTACCGGCAGAGCTTGCGCTCTGCCGGTTTTTTTTTGCCCGAACATCAAATTTCGTAAAGGAGCGCCTTATGAAAAGGTTTTTCTCTCTGTTACTTCTTTTAAGTGTCACTACCGCCGCCAACGCCGACATTAAAACTCAGGAAATCCAGTACACCTCCGGCGAAACTCAACTGACCGGGTTCCTCGCCTATGACGACGCTATTAAGGGTGAGCGTCCCGGAATTTTGGTGGTCCACGAATGGTGGGGACATAACCAGCATGCGCGTCAACGGGCCGCCATGTTGGCGAAGCTCGGGTACACCGCTTTCGCGCTCGACATGTACGGCAGTGGCAAGCTCGCCGACCATCCGAAAAAAGCCGGCGAATTCATGAATGTGGCATTCCAGAACTGGGAAGCCTCCCAGGCTAAATTCAACTCCGCCAAAAAACTTTTGCAAGCACATGAGACGGTCGATGCGGAGCGGATTGGGGCCATCGGCTTCTGTTTCGGTGGAGCGGTGTCGTTACGCATGGCGCGTGGCGGCGCTAATCTCGTCGGCGTGGTCGCCTTTCACAGTGCGCTTCCCAACCAACCCCCGCTCAGCAAAGATCAGGTCACCGCTTCCATACTGGTCATCAATGGATCGGACGATGACTTTCTGGCTCCCGACGCGGTGGCAGAATTCACCAAGGAAATGAAAGCGGCGAACGCGGATTTCACCTACATGAGTCTGCGAGGCGTTCGGCACAGTTACACCAATCCCATGGCCGACGCGTTCAGCAAAAAGTTCAACATTGCGGCGATGAAATACGATAAGCAGGCCGATCAACGATCCTGGCAAGCCATGCATGTTTTTTTCCAGCGTGTTTTCAACCGGTGATTATTCGTAACAGGGCAATCGTCGAGCAAACTATTTAAGGTTAAAAACAAAAGGGCCGGGCGAAAATCGCCCGGCCCTTCTATTTTCCAAGCACTTCAGCCGCGCTGGAAACTGCCAGCGAAGCCGTGTGACTACCTTCGATTGCGGCTGGAGAAAACCACCGTGGCACCGCCGGACTTCTTGGATCCGTGCTGAGGCCGCCGGGCACGCGACCTGCCATTGCCCGGTTTCCGGTTGCGGCCACCGCCATTCATGCTTTTACGTCGGACATCGCCCTGGGCTGATTCCACCTTGGTGGAATGAAAAGGATGGTCCGCATCGACGGTCACCGAGCGGTTGATTTGCCTTTCGATCTGGCGCAGATAACCACGTTCTCCGGCATCGCAATACGAAATGGCAATTCCCTCAGCACCCGCCCGGCCGGTGCGGCCGATGCGATGGATGTAGCTTTCCGCTTCTATGGGAAGATCGTAGTTGATCACATGAGTGATGCCATCGATGTCCAACCCACGCGCGGCAATGTCTGTCGCCACCAGAACGCTGGCTTTACCGGAACGAAAAGTCGCTAGTGCCTGCAGACGGGCCGATTGCGACTTGTTGCCGTGAATGATTCCGGCCATGACGCCGATCTTCCGCAAATTATTGGCCACCCGGTTGGCGCCGTGCTTGGTACGTGTGAAAACCAAAGTCCGGCTGGTGGGCTCATTCTGCATAAAAGATTCCAGCAGGGCGGCTTTGTTTTCGCGGTCCACAAAATGGATTCGCTGGTCAATATTTTCCACCATCACCTTGGGCAGGGTTACCGTGACGGTAACCGGAGAGTTGAGAAACTCTTCGGTGAGGCGCATCACCTCATTCGGGAAGGTAGCCGAAAACAGCATGGTTTGCCGTTTGGCAGGAACCTTTCCACAAATTTTGCGAATATCGGGAAGAAATCCCATATCCAGCATGCGGTCGGCTTCATCGAGAACAAACACCTCGATGTTATCCAGTTTGATAAAGCCCTGGTTCATTAAATCCAGCAGTCTTCCCGGAGTGGCCACCAGAATATCCACACCGCGCGACAAGGCCTTGATTTGCGGCCCCGGCTTGACGCCTCCGAACACCAGAGCTTGGGTCATTTTCAGATAGCGGCCATACTCGCCGAAGCTGTCGCTTATCTGGACCGCCAGCTCCCGCGTGGGCGCGAGGATCAAGGCGCGAACCCCGCGGGGTCCGGGATGATTCTTGTTGCTTGCCAATCGTTGCAAGATGGGCAGGGCAAACGCCGCGGTTTTTCCCGTTCCGGTTTGCGCGCATCCCAGAAGATCACTGCCTTCCAAAAGAGGAGGAATGGCCTGGTTTTGAATGGGGGTGGGCACGGTGTACCCTTGAGCATGAACCGCTCGGCAGAGCGGGTCGATCAGGTTCAGGGCACTGAATCCCTGGGGTGTAGCTATTGCATTGTTCAACATAATTTCCTTTTAACTTTAATTGAGAGTGAAACCACATGGACGACACCCCGCAAAACTCGACTGACGAGCGCAAGGTTCCGCCATGGGTTTAAGAAATGGGATGATTATTTGACTCTACGAAAAAACAGGGGGGAGAAATTTTGAAAGCAACCGGGGAAGGGATACTGAAATTCCTCTGCCAGAAAAATAAGTTCTGGTGATACACCACGCTCATTCTCGTGCCAACTCAAACCACTGAGTTCACAAGCATACACTAAATCCCAGCCAAATGCCAACGGGAAGTGTAAAAATTTTCAAGCTTTGCCACCCTGTTTTGAGTGACACCCACTCTGACAGGCCAATATTTTCTGCCATAATGCGCTCTCAATCACTTGGCCATTTCAGGCAATTTGAATCTGGAAATTTGATTCAATCGGTGATCTGCAAGTTATTGCAGGATGCGCCTCACTTTTCAGGCTAAGGGATTTATAAAATTTGTCAAAATTGTTTTTTATAGGTCCGTCCTGCCTGCGAGACCGCCTAGGGAGCAGGGAATTGAGAGGAGTGATGGCTAATGATAAGTGCCTCTTCATTGCCTTTACCTTTTTTCATAAAACCAAAGCTGTATCGGGCGGGCACCGTCTGCTTCTCTCCGTTATCGTCTGTGAAGCGGAACGTATAGGAGCCTGATATCAGGCAGACGGGGCCAACAGACTGTGAGAAACGCGTATCAATGGCTACCTGGAGGTTGTTTTTTCCTGTAAGGAAATGCTGGAAGTAGGTCAATGTGCTCTGCGGTGTTGTTGCCAACTGATTCGCCATGGTTCCCCAAAAACTTGGCGATTCATCATAGAGGGCCAAGACTGCCTCGGCACTGCCCTTTTGCATGGTGGCAACCCAATTGTTAAGAGCGGCCGCGGCTTCTTCCAGTGTGATGGCAACAGAGCCTGCCTGTTCGTATACTTTGACATCTGATTTTTCATTGCTCATGCCCCCTCCTTTCGTTTGCTCCAATAGTGGTTGGCCCAGCCTGAATCCTTCAAAAACCGACATGACCCCTTTAAAAAACTACTTGTCTGTACCGACTATAATAGGCTTCAAATGTGGCTATATCTGGTTTTTGTTGAAAAAATCAGGATAATCCAATGGGCGAAAGAGAAAAATGGGCTTTGCGGTTTATAATCCAAGGTCCATTAAATCTGGAATTTTATAAACAACAATAAGTTAAGGAAGGAAAAGCCGCTCCCGCCCTGTTTAAAAATGGGTTGGCCCATAAAAGATTTGTGTTGCGTTAAATCCATTATCGCCTTTTTCATTTGAGTATTTCTATGACCTTATCTTCACAAAATTTTTCATCCATAGCGCTCGCCAAAGAAATAGAGTCTCCAGAGAATCCTGGAGCACTGGAAAAACGTGTTGCCCTGGTGCCGGCAGATGTTGGCAGACTCACTCAGGCCGGCATTAAAGTTTACGTCGAATACGGCGCTGGCGAGGGTGTTGGGTTCAGTGACCGTGAGTACCAGCAAAACGGCGCCACCATGCAAACACCAGAGGAAATTTATCGAGACCGGGAGCTCATTATCAAGTTTAAGGGCCCATCACTCGCTTCGATTAAAGAGATGCGTGAGGGGTGTACCTTATTCTGCATGGCACATTTTAACTCTTATCCGGATCGAGCAAAATTGCTTCAGGATCAGCATATCAATGTAGTGGCCATGGAAGAAATATGCGAGTCACCAAAAGTAAATTCAGATCAGGAAATTCTGGGTCGCCTCGCCATGACCAGGTCCCTGGAGCCATTTTTTGCAGACAATACCGTCAACAGTCTGGCGGTCAGGATCATTGGATGGAGTGAACGACTGCACAGTGCGATCCGCCGTTGCGGCAATCGCAATCCCCGCTCGCTACAAATCATTCAACCAATGCTTGCCATTGAAGAGCTGAATGCAATTGGACCGAATGCCTTATATTTTTATGACAGTCCAAACTTTGATGATCGGCAAGACATTCTAACGAAACTGAAAAACGCCGGCACCCACCTGTTTGATCTTAATGAATTTGAACAGCGGTATGGTGAACAGGCCATAGCTAATTACCGTGCTGGCCACCCACCCAATGAATTTGGGTTGCGCCGCATCCAGTGTCTGCATGAAACCGGCCAGGCCGGCGCGCGGTACGGTGTTGAATTATTGAAAAAAAATAAACCGACTCTGGACATTGTCAATGCCAAAGCGGTAATTCTGGGTTATGGCAATGTGGCTCAGGGCGCGTTGCATGAGTTATACGATCATGGGATCAAAACGATCCATGTGCTGAGCCGCTCAAACACCGCCAAGAATTGCATTGATTACTGGCTCAAGGATGTGGACTTGGTGATAAACGGCGCGGAACAATCTCCAGAGTTGCGAGGCGTAAACTTTTTAGTCAGCAATCGACACTTTAAGGAACTGATTCCAGATCAGTCCGTGGTGATCGATCTGGTGGGTGGCAGTGTAACCAACCGAAGCCCTGTGGAAGCCGTTATTAGCTGTAGCTTTCTGACCCAGCCTTATTTTATGCAGGATGGCGTCACCGTATCGGCTTTATGGGGATGGCCGATGATGAGCATGATGCGCGAGACCGCCATTCGTTATTCCGGCCAAATCGTCGATGTCCTAATCGGCCATGAAAAGCTCATGGACGGACTGCATTCGCTCAAACCCGGTGTTCAGAGGGCGCTGGTTTGTGGCCCTTTTTATCAGTAGCCCTCTTTGGGACAATTGCCCCCAGTCATTTCGCCCTAGACCCCAATCGGGCTTTCTCCAGAAGTTGTTTGACTCCGGCACCAGAAAACTTGATTCGCTTATTATTTATACTTATAATAATCCTATATCCACCGATACGAATATTAGGAAATATTTCTGACCTTAACTTTTGATTTGATGGCCAATTATTTAAAAAATTTGCCGGGACTGCTGCTAACCCTGATTCTGTTTTTGGGTTTAAACTTCCTCCTGATTCCATTTTACCATTTTCATCCAGCGACCTCCCACAGCCATAACGGAGATACTTCTCTCCATGAGCATGAGGGGCACCTGCATTCTGCTGAAGTGGAAAGCATCGCCCATGCCTTGAACCTGCATCCATCTGACCCCGGATTGGATGCCAAGCACCACCACTCTCATTCTTCGCCACAACACGATTCCGATGAAAATGAGATCAGCCTGCAAAATACCACCCTCGCGTCGAAAGTATTTTCCCAGGCAGACAAACATTCTGCGGTTCTCACACTTTCCAATCCGGCAGAATTAAATGGTTTTCGTTCCTTATTGTATAGGACGATTTCATTAAAATATTTCAACTCACCCGACACCCCAAAAGAGCGCTCTCCCCCCACTCGTTCCATTTAATTCACGATTTTTATAAAAAAACTGCGGACTCCCCTGGCGTCGACTGTGCTTGACGCGATTGGAAAATACCGCGCGCGCTATTCAACATTTTAGCGCGATTCATAAATCTATTTTTCAACTGCTCAAACCCATGAAACGACTTTTAACGGTTGCGACGTTCTCGTTCCTGTTTTTAATGGGACTGCCTCATGCCGGTTTTACAGAAACGGACGGTTCCGTCAAAATCACCAAAGATTTCTTACCAACGCTCACGCTCCGCGAGGCCATTGCAAAAACCTTGCTTCACAACCCTGAGTTGGCCGCCTTTTCTCTTGAAAAAAGAGTCCGTGAAGCACGGACCTTGCAATCCGGTTTATTGCCCAACCCCAGCCTTGAAATTTCAGTCGAAGATTTAGCGGGTTCAGGAAACTTCAATGGATTCGGCAGATCAGAAACCACCATCCAACTGGGGCAATTGATCGAGTTGGGCGGTAAGCGCTCGGCCCGCGTCCAGATGAGCCGCCTGTCTGAAAAATTGGCGGACTGGGATTACGAAACAAAACGCATGGACGTGTTGACCAATGTCTCCAAAACGTTCATCGATGTTCTACAGTTCCAGCAAAAAGTTTTACTGGCTCGCGACTTGGTGAAGTTGTGGACGCAATTCCTCAACGCGGTATCGGAAAGAGTGGCCGCCGGCAAGGTGGCCGCCATCGAAAAAACCAAAGCCGAGGTATTTCATTCGAAGATTCAGATTGATTTGAAACGCACCGAGTTGGAACTCGAAAACGCCCGCCGCAACTTGTCCGCCTTCTGGGGGGAGCCACGTCCGCGATTCAAATCGGCAACAGGAGATCTTCTTACGGTCTCTCCGGTGCCCTCTTCAGAAACAATGATCGAACGTTTGTCCAACAACCCCAATTTAAAGCGCTGGGCCACGGAACGGGCGCAACGCCAGGCGACTCTCGACTTCGAGCTTTCCCAACGGGTGCCCGACGTAACCGTGCGCGGTGGGTACCGGCGATTTGAGGAAACAGACGACCACGCCTTCACGTTTGGAATCTCCGTACCGCTTCAATTGTTCGACCGCAATCAGGGAGCGATTGCCGAGGCCCGGAACCAGCTGGACAAATCGCGTGAAGAGCGGCGGGCGGCGGAGTTGCAAATCAAGACCACGTTTTTGCGCGCTTACAACGTTTTAGTTTTTTCGCACACCCTGGTGACCCATATCAAAACCCGACTCTTGCCCGGCGCCCAAAAAGCGTTCGACGCCGTCAATGAAGGTTATCGCTTCGGCAAGTTCAATTTCCTCGATGTCCTGGACAGCCAGAAAACCCTGTTTCAGGCAAGGGACCAGTATCTGGACGCATTGGCGGATTACCACAAGGCAGTCGCCGAGGTGGAACGTTTGACCGGCGAGTCGCTGGCTATCACAACGCAACCCTCCAACAAATCAGAAGGAAATCAACGGCCATGAAAAAACAATTCCCTTATGCAATCGCTGTCATTCTTGCGGTCGGGGCCGTGCTGGCGGTCGCCATCACGCGAATGAATAATTCCGCCCCGATGGATATGGGAGAGCACGCACTCTCCGAATCCAAACGCAAGGCTGGCATTGCCCGTGGACCGCACGGTGGCTGGTTGTTTGCCAAAGATACGTTTCGGATGGAGGTGGCAATATTTGAGCGAGGTGTTCCGCCACAGTTCCGGGTTTACCCGACAGACGCCGCGGGCACCCCCATCAACCTCAATGATGTGCGACTGGTGATCGAACTCCACCGGCTCGACCGGGTGGACACGGTCGGGTTCCATCCCTCAGGAGATTATCTAGTGGGCGATCTGACCGTGGTGGAACCGCATTCATTCGATATGATCCTCCGCGCACAATGGAAGGGCAACGATTACGAATGGCAACACTCCCAAATTGAAGCGCGGACGGTACTTTCCGACGAAGCTATAAAAAATGCCGGGATCCAGATTAAAACCGCCGGCCCGGAAAAAATAAAAAATGTCCTGCACCTCACCGGCGAGATCGGCCTCAATGAGGAAAAAGTGGTCCATATCGTTCCCCGGCTGGACGCTTTGGTCAAGCAGGTGTTTAAAGATTTAGGGGACCGGGTCAGGGAAGGTGAAATTCTGGCCGTGCTTGAAAGCCGGGAATTGGCGGATGCGAAGATCAATTACCTGGCCGTCGGCAAACAATCGCAATTGGCCACCGACGATTTAAAAAGGGAAATCCTCATCTATGAAAATACAAAAATAATGTTGGACATTTTGGAGCGGGAACTGGATTTGGAAACCATCTACAACCGCCTTAAAGGACTGGTCATCGGAAAAAGCCGGGAGCAACTCCTGCCAGCTTACGCCAGGCTGAAACTGTTCCAATCGATTTTTCAACGTGAAAAGGGATTATTTGAAAAAAGAATTTCTTCGGAATCGGAGTATCTACTGGCTCTGGAGAATTATAAAAGTGCCGAAGCCAAGTACATCGCTTTGCGGGAAAAAATAGCCTACGACGGCCAATGGGCGATTCGCCAGAAAAAACGGACGGACGAAATGGAACAACTCAATGTTCAGACCGCAAATCAAAAACTGCTTTCTCTCGGTTTAAAGCGTCGCGGGATCGAGGCTTTAAAAAATGAACAAGCGCATGTGTTCACTCAATATGAATTACGGTCCTCCCTGAGCGGATTGGTGATCAAGAAACACATCACCACCGGCGAGGCGGTTAAAAAAGATGATGACATTTTTCTTCTGGCGGATCTTTCGGATGTTTGGGTGAATATTGCCATTCCCGCAAAGGATATTAAAAACGTGCATTTGGGAATAAAAATAATCATTAAAAGCGAGCTGTTGGGAATCCAGTCTGCGGGCCGCCTGACCTACCTGGATTCTATCATCGACCCCATGACCCGGACGGTCACGGGCCGCGTGGTCATTCCCAACCCAAAAGGGGAGTGGCGGCCTGGGACTTTTGTCACGGCGGACCTGATTCTTGATGAAAGGACCGTTCCGATTGCTATCGCTCGAGAAGCCGTCCAATCCCTGCGAGACTGGTCCGTGGTATTTGTGAAATACGGCGATACGTTCGAAGCCCGGCCGCTCGAACTGGGCGCCAGTGACGCAAGCCATTGGGAAGTCCTGAACGGCCTGGCGGAAGGTGAAGAGTACGTTACTAAAAACAGCTTTGCCGTGAAAGCTGAGATTGAGAAATCCGGCGCCGTGCACGCGCATTAAAGGAGCGCCAAGAAAATGCTTGGAAAGATTCTTCACTTTTCCATAAAACAGCGGGTGTTTGTGATACTCGCCACCCTGGCGATGGCCGCACTGGGTGCGTATAATTTTCAGATCCTGCCCATTGATGCGGTTCCGGACATCACCAACGTTCAGGTCCAAATCAACACGGAAGCGCCGGGCTTCACTCCTCTGGAAGTCGAACAACGCATCACCTTCCTGGTTGAATCAAAACTGGCGGGTCTGCCGCGGTTGAAGCAAACCCGCTCGCTGTCCCGGTATGGCTTGTCGCAAGTGACTGTGATTTTTGAAGACGGCACCGATATTTATTTTGCCCGGCAGTTGATCAACGCCCGCCTGCAAGAGGTGAAGGAAGTGTTGCCGCCTGGTATCAATCCCATCATGGGTCCCATCGCCACCGGCTTGGGGGAAATTTTCATGTGGTCGGTCGAGCAGGAAACAACAGCTACGGATCATGACGGAAAAAAATATTCGGGAATGGAATTGCGAACGATACAGGATTGGATCATCAAACCACAATTGATGCACATTCCCGGCGTGACAGAAATCAACACCATTGGCGGCTATGTCAAACAATATCAGGTGGCCCCCGATCCTGAAAAATTGATTGCTTACGGAATTACTTTTGGCAACGTTGTGGAGGCGCTATTCAAAAACAACGCCAACGTGGGTGCGGGCTATATCGAGCACAGTGGTGAGCAATATCTGGTTCGTACGCCCGGCCAAGTCTCCACTCTGGAGGATATTCGCCACATCGTGATCGGGAGCCATGGCGGTGTTCCAATCTATATCCAAGACGTTGCTGAAGTCGGTTTGGGGAAAGAATTGCGGACCGGCGCCGCCACCCGAAACGGCCAAGAAATAGTATTGGGAACGGTGTTTATGTTGAAGGGCGAAAACAGCCGGGCCGTTTCTTTAAGAGTGGCGGAAAAAATGAAAGAGATCAACCGGACTTTGCCCCCGGGAGTGATCGCCAAAACAGTTTATGACCGGACCCATTTGGTCAACGCGACGCTGCATACGGTGAAGACCAACCTTCTGGAAGGCGCTCTGCTCGTCATTATCGTCCTTTTCCTTTTGTTGGGAAATTTTCGTGCGGCGCTTATTACCGCTTTGGTGATTCCCCTTTCCATGCTGTTTGCCGTGACTGGCATGGTCAGCAACCGGGTCAGCGGCAATCTGCTCAGTTTGGGAGCGATCGATTTTGGAATCATTGTGGATGGCGCGGTGATCATTGTCGAAAACTGTATTCGCCGTCTGGACGAGAAACAAAAAGGGTTGGGCCGGCACCTTTCCAAAGAGGAACGATTCGCCATCGTGCATGACGCCGCCAGGGAGGTTTCCCGCCCCAGCGTCTTTGGCGTTCTCATCATCATAATTGTTTTCCTGCCCATCCTCACTCTGACAGGAATTGAAGGAAAAATGTTTCAACCCATGGCCTTCACTGTTGTGGCGGCCTTAGTCGGAGCCCTCATTCTTTCCCTGACGTTCATACCGGCAATGGTCGCTCAATTCACTTCAGGGTACAGAGCGGGTAAGGAAAATCCGCTGATCCGGGTGTCGCAAAATTTATATTCTGCCTTGCTTGAATTCACTCTTAACAATCGGCCTGCCGTGATCACCTTCGCGTCGGTCCTGGTCCTCTTGAGTCTCCTGATGACTACCCGATTGGGAAGTGAGTTTCTGCCGACCCTGGATGAACGGGATATCGCGGTGCATGCCTTGCGGGTCACCGGGACCAGCCTTTCCCAAGCCGTGGGCATGCAGGATATTTTGGAAACAAAAATTAAAGAATTGCCGCAGGTTGATTATGTTTTTTCAAAGATAGGCACTGCAGATATTGCCACCGACCCGATGCCGCCCAGCGTTGCCGATGTATTCATCATCATGAAACCTCGTTCTCAATGGCCGGACCCACGCCTTGCCAAAACCCATTTCATCCAAAATCTGGAGCGAAAAATGGCCGAGGTTCCCGGTAATAAATATGAAATCACTCAACCCATAGAAATGCGCTTCAACGAACTCATTGCGGGAGTGAGAAGCGACGTGGCCGTTAAAGTTTTTGGCGACGACCGGGCCACCCTCATTGCCTCGGCACAAGCTATTGAAGAGGTCTTGCGTGGCATTCCAGGATCCTCGGACGTCCGGATGGAACAAGTGACCGGGTTGCCGGTATTGACAGTGGAATTGAATCGTAAGGAAATGGCACGGCTGGGACTCAATGTCGCGGGTGTACAAGAGGTGGTGGCAGTCGCCATTGGCGGAAAAAAAGTGGGCCAGGTTTTTGAAGGGGATCGAAGATTCGATCTGATTGTGAGACTTCCGGAGAACATCCGGAAAAATATCAAACGGCTCAAGCGAATCCCGGTACCCCTGCCCATGCAAATTCCCCACGGCCTCGTATCTCCATCGACCTTTCCTGAGTCCTCTTCCGTTTTCAATTATGTCCCACTCGGATCGGTCGCCAATTTTAAAGTCGTTAAGGGAGTCAGTCAAATCAGCCGGGAGAATGGCAAACGCCGCGTGGTGGTGACCAGTAACGTGCGGAATCGCGATTTGGGTTCGTTTGTGACGGAAGCCCAGCAAGCCATTGCAAAAAAGGTCACCCTGCCGCCCGGTTACTGGATTTCATGGGGGGGACAGTTTGAACATTTGATATCCGCCACCCACCGATTATGGATCGTGATACCCGCTTCCCTTTTTCTAATTTTTCTACTGCTGTTTGCGGCTTTTGGCTCTATCAAAAATTCTCTTTTGGTGTTCACCGGGATACCCTTTGCCTTAACGGGAGGGGTCTTTTCATTGTGGGTGCGAGGAATTCCGTTTTCGATATCCGCCGCGGTGGGGTTCATCGCATTGTCCGGAGTGGCGGTGCTGAACGGGATCGTCATCATTTCCTTTATCAGCAAACTGCAGGATCAGGAAGTTCCTCTGGATGAAGCGATTCGGCAGGGGGCGCTCACGCGGCTCCGGCCCGTACTGATGACCGCTTTGGTCGCCTCCCTGGGATTTGTGCCCATGGCCCTCGCGACCGGCACGGGAGCGGAAGTGCAACGCCCGTTGGCGACCGTGGTGATCGGCGGCATCATTTCCTCCACCGCGCTGACGCTCTTTGTATTGCCCGCCCTCTACCAAATTTTCCATTTCAAAAATAAATCCATTTAACAAAAAAAATGCGCCAGACCACAACGTGTTTAAACGCCGGGCCCAGCCGCAGGCTGGTGGAGCTGAGGGGGATCGAACCCCTGACCTCTTGAATGCCATTCCGAATACAACCTGATGGATTTCGTCCTGTTTGGTACTATTTGGTTGGTTTTGTTAGGGAAAACCCGGTCCACGGAGGCCGGGTTTTTCTGTTTGATACGGCCTGTTACTGCCTGTTAGGTGCACAATTACTGCACACCTCATGGAGGCGTTTTTTCTTGAGGATTATTAGTTTGGCTCTTCCGGCGTGCTATCTTCGGCCATAGCAGACCCTTCCAATATAATTCCGACTCTGAGGAATTTACCGATCCTGAAAGGCCAGGCGGTTTTCGTTCCAATACCAGTAGCCGAGCGCTGGAATACCTACCATCCATTCCCGGGTCCGTTTGGCCAGCGCCAACGCCAGAGCCAGGCCGGTGGGGAGTCCGAGCAGGGCTCCAATAAGGATGAACCCTCCTTCCTGCACACCATAGGAACCGGGCACCATAAAGGAGGCGGCTTTCACCGTCTGCCCCAGGGTCTCTATGAGAACAGCTTCGGCAAGGCTGACCGGGTAACCCATGAGGTAAAGCGCCAACAGGACTTCTCCTGAAATCATGAGACGGGCGACCACCCGGCCGATCAGGGACCAGCCCAGGTTTGAATAGTTACTGTATATTTCCCGGACGCAGTCATCCAACTGGCGGGCCCCACCCGCCAGGTTTAAAAATTCCCTGCCTTTGCCCATCCGGAGAATGATCCCGGTAAGCCGGGTGACCAGTCCTCCCTTTTGCAGGCGGAAAAAAAAATAAAGGGAGATGAGAAGGAGAATACAGAAAACCAATATGCGGAAAATCCAATCCGTGTTGCCGATTTGTTGAACGAAAAGGCCGGCTCCAATGAGAGAAACGAACACCTGGGCCGTAGCCTGCAGGGTTTTGTCCACCAGGGTGGCGGCGCCAACGGTGGGACCGTGATATCCGCGGCGGGACAACCAGATCGCCTTGGCGAAGTCCCCCCCGATCTGTGCGACGGGCAACATCCAATTGATGGCGTTACCGATCCAAGTCGCCACGATAATACTTTTGAAGCCAGGTCTGCCCCCTAAGGGAAATAAGATACTCCAGGACCTGCTCAACAAAAGTAAAGGAGGGATATACAACAGACCGAGCCAGCACAACCCCCAGCCCGCCCGGCCCAGAGTTTCTCCAATCCTATCGGCTCCCTGCCAGACGACCAGCAGGATTACCAAAGCAATTCCCACAAACATCAAAGCCCAAGTCACCCGGCTCATAATGCACCCTCAATCAATTAAACCCCCGACCGTCATTAAAATTTCAAACCCGGAGCCATTTTCCACCGTCCCTATTAGAACACAGGAACCGGTAGACTCTGAAGCAATTGATTATCGTTTTTATGGGAAGGTTGTAATGAAAAAGGCATTGAGGAATCACAGATTTGTTCCGGGGAAGCATTAATTCCGAGAAAAGGAAAACTTCCTGAATTATCGAAACCCTTTTCGATTACCGTAGAGCTTTTGTATAGCATCAACACGAACAATCCCCTATACTGCCTACCCATTTGGACGGAACACAGCACATCAGGCCTTCTGTGTCCGGGGGGAGCCATAGGTTAGCGTTTGGATGAAGTTTATAAAACTGAGGGTGAGAAAAAAGCCGCTTTGGGGGTTTAATCAAACTGGACATCGTTTCTCGAATTCTATGCGGTTGCGAAGGAATCCGATATGCCTGGCGGGAGGAGAGGGGTTTTCGCAACCAGGTGTTCGGATTGGCGGCGATGGTGGCGACCCTTTCAATTATTCAACCCAAACTATTGTGGTGGGGGCTTGCCTTGATGGCTTCGCTAACGGCCATCTCATTTGAGATGCTCAACTCCGCCATTGAATCATTGGCGGATCATCTGCATCCCGAGCATCACCCTAAAATCGGAAAAGTGAAAGACCTCGCCTGTGGGGCGGTCATTGTCTCCAGTTTCGGACTCTTGTTTATCGGGATCGCGATGATCATGGATACCCTTTGGGGTTGATACCCTCCTGTTTAGGATTGGGGTTCTTCCTCAGGTTTCTTCTGAAACGTTTTGCCAGAAAACTTCCGGTCCATCCCATCAGGATCAGCAGACTGCTCCAAATCGTCAAGTGTAGATTGAGTTCGTAGTTGCTGAGGTACATCAGGTACGGGCTCTTTGAAAATTTTAAATTCAAGGCGACCATTAAAAAACAGTGGGAAAATTCAAAGAAGTGAGTGAGTTTAAACCATCATTAATTCTGCATCCATCTTTTTAACCCACCCAATTTCCCAACCATACAATTGCGATACAATTTCAAAACAAAAGGGCCTAGCGAAATCGCTAAACCCTTTCATATCAAGTGGAGCTGAGGGGGATCGAACCTCTGTCTTTCTTTATGGTAGCCACTTCTTTATATCTATGGCCATCCTATGCTTATTTCTCTAAACCACCTTCCAAACCGAGGTCCAAATCTACCGGCACGCGACCCGGCCTCGGTGGAAAACTTAACACAACCTTAACCTCCTTTTTTTATTTTATCCCATCAAATAGTACAGCACAAGACTACCGCTGTCATGAAATAGCTAACTTATATTTGCGTTGGTGTCGGACCTCTTCAGAGTTCCGGAAAGGCACATCCTGCTGGATTGATATTTTTATTTACAGAATGGGTAATCAGCAATACCCGAATTTTAGGGAAGCTATTTTTTTAATCTAAAAACTCAACAACTTTTAAAAGCTCAAATAAGTTTTGTAGAAAAACTTTGAGAAAAGTGTTTACGTAACAGAGGTTACGTTGTTTCGCATTTTTTTGAAGCGAAGCCGTTTTTCAACGAATTTACGGGCGGCTTCGGATTGGAAAAGTTCGCGTGTTTCGGTTTCGTTGTCGTTCAGAGGTTCTATAGCCAAGTCCATGTATTCCCGACTTTTTGGATCGTTGCGAATTCTCTTATAAATCAGGCGCAATCTAATGAAAAGCAAGACCCAGCAAAAGTGCTTCCAAATGATTTCAGCGAAATATTTCGGGTAAAAAACAAAAGGTGATTCAATCGGTAAAGTAGGTCGGCGGTCTTTACGTGATTTTCGGCGAAAAAATCCGCCTTCGAGAGGATGAACTTTTTCGATGTGAACACAACCCTTGAACCAAGTGATCAAAGCCATTATTTTGCCTGGACTGGTGCCGGTTGCCATGGCACGTTTAACTATCGTTTCAGCATGTTCGTAGGTATAAAAGGATTCCCAGGCTTTGAGAGAAGTTTCTTCCCAATTTTCTTTCGACATTTTTGGGTGGGCAGTAACGGCGTGATTCGCATCGTATTGGTTTAGGTCCTCATCCATGGCTATCCCGGCAGTGTGCAACTTTTGATGGTCTTCCGAGCCGGGAAAAGGTGTAAGAAAGAAAAATTCGAGCAAATCTACGGGCAATTCTTTCTTGATAATTTCGATGTCTCGCAAGATCGACTCCTGCGTATCGTTGGGAAAACCCAAAATATAACCGCAACAAGTTATGACTCCCACCTTTTTCCAGGCGAGCAGCATTTCTCGATAATCGGTGATTTTGTTCTGTCGTTTGCTTGCTCCCACAAGTGATTCGGGATTAATATTTTCCAAACCGATGAAAGCCCGTTTGACACCGGCACGTTTTGATTTTTCGATAAAACCTGGTAAGTTGTGGCACAGTGTATCAACTTGAATGGTAAAACTGATTTTTAGTTTATGGACTTCGCGTAACTCAATAAATTTATCTAGGATGCATTCCCAATTCTTATTTCGCGCAAAATTATCGTCTGAGATGAAAAAGGAGCTCAATCCTTGTTCAACATTGGCACGAATTATATGTTCAATGCTTTCGACAGAGCGTTGCCGTGATTTTTGCCCTTGAACATTTATAATTGTGCAGAACGAGCAAGTAAAAGGGCAACCGCGTCCAGCATCGAAACTCGTCGTTGAGCCTGCTGTCAGACGAACTCTTTCTGCTGGAAGCAAAGGCATTGCGACATTGTCAATGTCTGGCAAATCGTCTAAATAATTGTAAATGGGTTTGAGTTTGTCGTTTGTCGCATCAATTAAAACTTGCCCAAGCCGACCTTCAGCTTCGCCTGAAAAAATTGAAACACCCATGTCTAGTGCTTTTTGAACGTAAGCATCGCGTTCCTTGAGCATTGACATCGTCCCTGAAACGTGGAAACCACCCACAACCACTTTAATTCCCTTTTCACGCAATGGCCTGGCAATATCCAATGAATGAGGAAATTGATTTGATTGCACGCCAACAAGCATCAGCATTCCGTCATCTGCATTTTCTAATAAAGAAACAATTTTTTCCGTATTGATATGAGTATTTG
>SMVS01000160.1 GCA_004357435.1 Nitrospina sp.
GGCCCGAGCCTGGAACCACCAGGGCTTCAATAATATTGTCTGCAACGCGCCTTCCCTTAATCACCCCGGCAGCGCTTCTCAGGTCTTCGATCCGGCTGTTGGTGCACGATCCAATAAACACCCGATCAACCAGGATATCCTGCATCGGGGTTCCAGGTTTCAGCCCCATATAATCAAGCGCTTTTTTTGCTGCTTCCCGACGTTCGGGGGTGTTGAAGCTGCTAGGGTCAGGGACCTGCCCCGAAATGGAAACCACGTCTTCGGGAGTGGTGCCCCAAGTGACCTGTGGCTCCACCTCATTGGCATCAATGATGGTTTCCTTGTCAAAGCTTGCCCCGGCGTCGGTTCTGAGATTTTTCCAAAATGCAATCGCCTTGTCCCAATCCTCACCTTTTGGCGCTCTGGGCCTCCCTTTTAGATAACGGATTATCTTGTCATCGGGGGCTATCAGTCCAGAGCGGGCCCCGGCCTCGAT
Source organism: Nitrospina sp. (assembly GCA_004357435.1). Classification (GTDB taxonomy): domain Bacteria; phylum Nitrospinota; class Nitrospinia; order Nitrospinales; family Nitrospinaceae; genus SMVS01. The sequence continues at coordinate 476 of SMVS01000160.1, forward strand.
CGTCATGTTGCAAAGCGTCATCCGAGCCTCGACCGACAGGGCTTCAATGACCGGGCCGGCGTATTCGATAACATGGCCGGTGCCGCCTTTGGTGCCGATAACCCCGATGATATGGAGGGCCAGGTCTTTGGCGGTAATGCCGTTTGAAAACTCGCCCTCAACGGTGATCCGCATATTGGCTGGTTTTCTAAGAACCAGGGTCTGGGTGGCCAACACATGCTCGACCTCACTGGTGCCGATGCCGAATGCCCAGGCTCCTAGTGCCCCGTGGGTCGAGGTATGGCTGTCGCCGCAAACTATGGTCATGCCGGGTTGGGTCAAGCCTTGTTCCGGGCTGATGATGTGAACGATCCCCTGGCGGATGTCATGCATAGAGAAAAATTCTATGCCATGGGCTTTGGTATTTTCCTCCAACAAGCTGATTTGCAGGGCGCTTTCAGGGTCTTCAACCGGCTTGGCTCGATCGGTGGTCGGGACGTTATGATCCGGGACGGCCAGCGTAGCGCCCGGCCGCCGAACCTTTCGATTGCTCTGAGCCAGGCTTTCGAAGGCCTGGGGGGAGGAAAGTTCATGTATTAAATGCAAGTCGATATAAATCAGGCTCGTTGCAGCATCCCTCTGGCCAACAAAATGGTTGTCCCAAATCTTGTCAAAAAGGGTTTTTGGTTGAAGTTTGGCCATAATTCAGAATAGCAATTTTTCATCAAAACCGCGACAAAAAACAAAATCTGGAAAAAAGAGAGGGATTTTTGAGAAATTAACCCCTCAAAATGGCACACGCTTGGTACAAATTTTCTCAGGTCTTCGCTAAAAACCACTACAACCGACAATAAACCAGATTTTTTAAGCCTTTGAATTTCTTATTGTACTTTGTAGTGTTGTGTTGTGGCTAAAAGTCTGCCTCCCACATAAAATCACAAGTTTTAATTATTTATTAGTAAGCAGGGATGGGGAAAAGTAAAATCGAACAATAGATTAGTTCTTGTTGAATGTGCTGTAATAACTCTATAAAAACCTCAAACGTTCAAAAGCTGTAGTAGCTCAGGTGGTAGAGCGCCACATTCGTAATTAAAAGGCTTGTCAAAATTTTCCAAATAATAACAACCCATTAGGCTTTCTTTAAGAGAATCTAATAACTGTCTAATAACTTTTTTTAAGAAAAAGAAACCACGGGGGACTTAAAATTCCTCGAACAGAAATGTCCGCTTTTAGCCACAAGCGGACATTGGACAATTCACTGATTTTGCAATTCTCGCTCCGTCAGTTATGCTGCCGTTAGGGGACATATCATGATTTTAAGACGCATCGCAGATGGCATCCGCAAACAAGATTGGTTTGTAGTCATGGTGGAAATCATGATCGTGGTCGTTGGTATTTTCATTGGTTTGCAGGTGGACGACTGGAACGACGCGCGGAAAGACCGGATGCGCGAAGCCCTCTTTCTGGAACGCATCCATGACGAGCTTGCACTCGACATTGGCGAGATACAAGACAGCATTGGCTTCGCTATTGAACGGCGAGCGATGGGTCAATTGTTGTTGAATGCTGTGGATGACCCCGAGCTGGTGCGCGCGGACCCAACCCGCTTCATCGTTGCTGTCGAGCGGGCCGGTTATACGCTTTTACCCACGATCAACGATCACACCTTTGAGGAACTCAAGTCGGGCGGCGACCTGGCGATCATCAGGGATGCGGCGCTGCGTTCGGCACTGATTGGTTATTACAGCCTGATAGAGCGCCTGGACAGTTTGGACTTTTTTCGTGAATTTTTCCAGGCGGCCTATCTCGAGCAACAACTCGGTATCCTGACGCCAGAACAACATGGCAAGCTGGTCCCCTTGGACGAAACCGCTGAGTTTACCGAGGAGGAGGCGCTGGAAGCGCTGGAGCGTATGCGCGCCCGACCTGGTTTCATCGAACAGATACCCCGGGGAACGAGCGGTCAACCGGCGCTCGGATATTTTAGATTGTGGCAAGCTACGGCTCAAGATTTGCGCGCCAGAATTAGCGCGGTGCTGGGGCGAACAGCCGAACAATAATCACCCGACGGAGTTTAAGCACGCAGCTGAAACCGTACTGACTTGCATTGATGTTTGAGAAGCTCGAAAAGCATCTGCTTCTAGCCAAAAGCGGACATTGAGACTATCCGTCAACCACTTCTAAGTTCACCATCGCCAAGAGCTCTGAATGAGTTCGCGATGCACTCACCGCCATGCAAGACGCAGGTATCTCTGACGACCTGGAACCCTATCAAGCTCCCATTTTTGCAAATGGGTCCACGTTCAGGCGTCGAACCAGCGCCCATCCGGATCGTCGGGATAGACACCAAGATATGCACCGTGGGCCTGATATCCCATCAGCCTGCGTACATGTTCGGGATAACTGTCAGCAATCTCCCGGGGAACAGTCAGATACTGGTTTTCTTCCTGGCGCAACCAGCCAAGGCTGTATGTGTTGATGAGGCCTACACGGGGGTATTGGGATTTGTTGGCACCGCCGCCATGTATCGTCGAACCGAGATAGTACAACACTGATCCTTTTGACATAACAGCTTGCACCACGTCTGCCTCTTCTACGTCGGATATTTTCTGCTGGCCTTTGTTTGCTGGCAGGATACGGGTCGCCCCATTTTCCAATGTGAAATCGTCGAACGCCCACATCACACCAATCTGAAATTCGACATTCGGAATTCGAATGGGGTAGAAATCATCGTCACGGTGCAAGACTTGGTCTTTTTCACCGGGAAGAATTTCTATGGCGGTACAACTACCAATGCGATAACTCTCGCAATGGGGCCCCAATACCGCGTCTGCAATTTCCATCACACGCGGGTGTGCGATCAACTCAGCCGAAGCGCGGGATAGTCCCAAAACGCCACTCAATCGCAGCGTCTTATGTCCATTAAAGTCATTTTGAAATTTGTGGCCCTGATCGTCGAAATGATGCCGCAATTCACCAGAGACCTGGTCGACCAAAGTATCTTGCGTTTGATTGGCGACAATAACGCCGCCATCACGCCAGAGTGCCTCGACAATTTCGTCTGAATTTGAATTGTTGTCTAAAGTTTGAAGCATATTGGCCCCCAAAGTGACAAGAAGACGTTAGCATCAAACCAACTAAAAAGTGAATAGAGTCCGCTTTGGGTCAAAAGCGGACTCTTTTCGCTTCATGATTTCGGGAAAAATATTTCTTTGTTCCGCGATTTATATTCCTTGATACCTCGAAAAAATTCCCTGTTAATTTACCCAGGGAATTTAGGGGAAGAGACTAGTGTTTCTACGGGTTACAGATGGGCCAAATTCACAGACCGAGTCCAAAAACGCGAAAATTCCCTGTATTTTCCCTGTTTAACAGAGAAATCGCTCCAAATTTTGCCGGAGACGAGTTCGCCCAAGACTACACCCACCACCATTTTCCTAAAAGTTAAGCCCGCGAACGTCCCCTATAGGACGCCGTGGTCTTATCTCGGGAAAAATCTACCTAGGGTAAACAGGAGAGCGTTGCCGATGACACCGATGATTAAGCCATCGATCCCGAAGGGTGCGTCCAGAACGAAATTCCAGCCTACGACGCCGATGATCCCGCCCGTCATCCCCCAGTAAAATTGCGTTTTGGTAACCTTTCCACCCAGGATAGCAACCACAAGCGGGACCACGATGATGGGGGCCCAAAAATTGTAGGAGTAAATTAGGATATCAAGAATACTCTTGATCTTTATCGCGAAAACGATCGCCAGGATCCCGACCAAGATATTAATTATTTTTACCAGGCGAAAATTCTTCTCGTCATCGGTGTTCATCAGCGGTTTAATGACATCGTGTACGGCAGCCACCGACGCGCCGTTTAGAAACGAGTCGGCGGAGGACATGACGATCGAAATCACGCCCGCGATAACGATTCCTATGAGGCCGATCGGCAAGACTTCCTTTATCATGGTCGGCATTGCCAGATTGGCGTCGATCTCAGGAAAGAGGACCAAAGCCACCAAACCAATTGAACCGGTAACGAACAGGAAAGGGATCGAAAAAAGGCCGCTGAGCATGGTTCCTTTTCTCACTTCGTTCACGTCCTTGGCAATAAATAACCGCTGTACATAAGGCGGGACTAGCGCTTCGCCGATTACGAATGTGAAAAACAATGACAAGAAGGCGAGGAGTGTGTAGGGGCCTAAAAAGGTTAAATGATCTACCGGGACGGCCTGAATGACCGCGCCAACGCCTCCGGCTTTCACCACTCCAAAAATAAGAACGAGCGGCAAGCCGACCATCAATACTATAAATTGTAATATGTCGGTATAGACAATCGCCCGCATCCCGCCGATGGTCGAATAAGCGATGACAATTCCCAGGCCGATGATAATGCCGTACATTTGATCGAGGCCCAGGAATATATTAAATATGTAGCCCATGGCCCCTACCTGGGCGCCGAGAATCCCACTGCAGAGAATGACGGAAAAAATTCCCGTAACCACCTTGGCGCCTTTGCCATAATGGTGGCCCATGATGTCGCCGACGGTGATGGGAGCATCATAACGTTTGATTTGGGGAGCGATGAACTGGGCCACCAGAATTTCCTTCATGCTGAATCCCCACAAAGCGAAAATGTTGACGAGGCCAAATAGAAAAACCTTTTCAGAATTGCCCATGGAGAAACCACCGCCAATAAAGGACGCGGACAGGGTTGCGAATATGACCAGATAGGAAAACGACCTGCCGGCGACTGAAAATTCTTCAATGCTTTTTACATGTCTTCCAGCCCTGATGCCGATAATCAATACGGCAGCTAGATAGATTGTAATAATGGCAATATCTAGCATAGGAGCTTTCTTGAGATTAATTTGGGATTTTTATTTTTTGAGATCGGATGATATTTGTTTCCTGACTTATTTCTGTGGCGCGGTTTCTAAAGCTTAGCAGATGTGTGCGGATATATTGCAATAAAAAAAGATATTTTTTAGAAAAAAACTAAAGAAATGAAGTCAGGGAAATAATTGGAAAAAAGGAAATTATAATTCAGTTTCTTGGTTCGTTAGATAAGCTAAATTGAGTTTTGTTTTGTTGCCAAAAGTTAAACCCGCGAACGTCCCGTAAAGGACGCCGTGGGCTTAAAAAACAAAACCGTTTATGAAATTCAAAAACGGTTTAAAACTTACTTAGATGCCACCGCCACAGGGGTTGCAGTCTTCTGCGGCACAAGGATTGCAGTCTTCAGCGGCACAAGGATTGCAGCCTTCGCAGCCTTTACAGCCTTTACAGCCTTCGCAACCTTTACAGCCCATAGCATAATTGCTCGGGCCGGCATCTTTGGCAACCGCGTCAGGAAGGGCGGCAACCGAAGCGGCACTGGCAAGGGCAGCAACGCTTAAGATTTTAATTGTTTTCTTCAACATTTGATTGTTCTCCTAAATATTTACAGAGCTATTTGTGACCCTCTCAGGTATCCTCCACCTTATAGTCGATTACCTACCTGATTAGTAGCCCCCTTGACAACAAACGCTTTGTCACGTTTGTGTGAAAGAAAAAAAGTCACTAAATTTACAGTTTTCCACCGTTAAAAATGATGTTTATCCTTATGTCTCTTCCTCAAACATTGTACTGGACAGACCTTTCTGTCTCATTTATGATTGTGGGATGAATACATCCCAACTCCCCCCTTACGCCCGGCTGATGGCCGCTGCCGAAGTGCTTTTCGAAGAAAAGGGGTTTCACGCCACCGGCATTGATCCGATTCTCGAACTCGCCGGGGTTGCCAAAATGACCCTTTACCGGAATTTCACTTCCAAGGAAGAGCTGATAACGGCGGTTCTGCGCCTGAAAAGCCGAAAGGTTTTGCATTGGCTTGAAGGCGAGATCGCGCGAAGGGCCGGGGATGGAATACCAAGTAAAATTGAGGCTCTTTTTGATGCCTACGGCGACTGGTTTGAGAAGGAAGATTTCAAAGGGTGCCTTTTCATGAAGGCGGCGCTGGAATTTCCCGACCCAAAGCACCCGGCCCACAAGGCGGCCGCGACCCACACCCGCAAAATGTTTTCATTTATTGAAACCCTCACACCAGGCGCTCATAATACCGAACATGTGCTATTGCTTTTAAATGGCGCCTTAAGCGTCGCCGCCATGACCGGAGCCGGGCAAGCCAGTGCAAAACGTGCCCTGCAGGCGGCCAAAAAACTGATCACAACCTGAGGCTTGCATTTTTTTGCCTAAACCTTACCTCTAAAGAGTTCCCAATTATTTAGGAGGGGTTAATGGATATCAAAATTATGGTCGTGGCAATTGTTTCGGTTGTGATGATTGCAGCGGTCGTAAAACAATGGTTTAAAACCAGGGAGGCCCAGGGTGACCAGACTTTTTTCGAAGATATTTCAAAAAAACTGGACAAAATTGAAAAACTGGAAAAACGTGTGATGGTTTTGGAAAAGATCGTCACCGATAAAAAAACCAAACTAGCCGACGAAATAGATAACCTGTAAAGTTAAAATCAATGGACGCGTCCCTTAAAGAACAGACCTACAAAAGGGTCACCCGGGAAATTCTTTCGGTGATCGAAGGCGAGGATAACCTGACCGCGCGGATGGCAAGCCTGGTATGCTTGCTGCACCACGCATTTGATTATTATTTCTGGACCGGGTTTTATGTGCCCGACCCCAACAAGGACGCCGAGTTGGTTGTTGGCCCGTACCAGGGAACCCTGGGCTGCCTTCGCATCCCCTTTGGCACCGGCGTGTGCGGGGTCGCGGCAGAAAAAGGCGAAACCCAGATTGTCGCTGACATTCACAGTTTTCCCGGCCATATCGCCTGCGACTTCAATTCCAAATCCGAGATTGTGGTCCCGGTTTACGACCGGGACAAAAACCTGATCGGGGTATTCGATGTCGATGCCACCAGCCTTGGCGCCTTCGATGAAATCGACAAAAGCCACCTGGAGACCCTGTTAGCAACTGTCTTTTCTGAGTAGGGAGGAAATATGAAATACCTGCACACCATGGTCAGGGTCAGCGACCTTGATGTCTCGCTTGATTTTTATTGCACCAAACTTGGCTTAAAGGAAGTTGCCCGCAAGGAGGTTCCGGCCGGGCGCTTTACCCTGGTGTTCCTTGCCGCCCCCGGGGATCAGGAGGCCCAGGTTGAGCTCACCTATAACTGGGATCCGGAAGAATATTCAGGGGGGCGGAATTTCGGCCATTTGGCCTACCAGGTTGATGATATTTATAAAATCTGCCAACGCCTGATGGACGCGGGGGTTGCAATCAACCGCCCTCCCCGCGATGGCTGGATGGCGTTTATCAAATCCCCTGACGGCATTTCCATTGAACTTTTGCAAAAAGGAAAAGCGCTTTCCCCGATCGAGCCGTGGGCAAGCATGGAAAATACTGGCACTTGGTAATTTTCCCGGTTGACACTTTTTATGCTTTAGGGCAGGTTCCAAATCATGACGAGCAAAAATTATAAGATGCGTTGCTTTTTTATTCACCCTGGACATACCGGGAGGGACGCGCTCGTCTAATTTAATCTGAACTAAAATAAAAATTGAGCCAAACCTCCCTAACGGGGGGTTTTTTTTTGGCCAGAGTAAGGAACCAGAGTAAGGAATATGGACAACCAAACCGATGACTTGATAACCCTGCGCGCTGATTTTCAGGCGATTGATCAGCAGATGCTGGAGATGATAGCGACCCGGCGAACCCTAAGCGAGCGGATCGCCGGCTGGAAAGCCAAGCAGGGTTTTTCAATTCGCGATTTTCCTGCGGAACAAAATCGCCTGGGCTTTTTGATCGAAAAGGGCAAGGAATTAGGCCTTGATGCCTTCAGTGTTTCTAAATTCTACCAGAATTTTATCGAAGATTCGGTAATGACCCAGAATGCCACCCTGCATACCCTGGAAAACAATGGTTCAATCCCCGAGACACCCAAAGTGGCCTTTCTTGGCGGTGAGGGGTCATACAGCCAGTTGGCGGCAAAAAAACATTTCTCGTTTGCCAATAAACCGATTTCGGAAATGGGAAAAAATTCCTTCAAGGCCTCGCTTCAGGCGGTTGAGGACGAAGAAGCCGATTACGCGGTTTTGCCTTTCATAAATTCAACAACCGGGCTTATTGGTGACGCCTGTGACGCTTTGCTGGAGAGTAAGGTCTCAGCGATTGGGGAGATTTTCCTGCCGATTGAACATTGCCTATTGGGCAAAAACTGGAATTACCCAACGGGGAATATCAAGGCCATTTACGCCCACCCGCAAGTATTTGCCCAATGCCGGCCTTTCCTGGAAACCCTCGGCAATGCAACCCTGATCCCCTGTGATAGCACAACCGATGCCCTTAAGCGGGTGTGTGAAGGCCCCGCCAACCAGGCGGCGATTGGCAGCACCGTTGCCGGAAATATCTTCGGCCTCAAGGTTTTGAAATCCAACATCCATGGTGAGCGTCAAAACCTTACCCGGTTCCTGGTGCTTAGTAAGGTGCCCCACCGGGTGCCGAAACAGGTCAGTGCAAAAACCACCCTGGCGCTGGTACCAAAAACAACACCGGGGGCTTTAAGCGAAATCCTCCTTGAGTTCAGCGACCGCGAGATTACCGCAAACCTGCTTGAGGCCCGCCCCGCAGGGAATGGGTTATGGGATCGGGTTTACCTTATTGATATTGAGGAAAGACTGGA
>SMVS01000161.1 GCA_004357435.1 Nitrospina sp.
AAAAACGTAATTATTAACGAATCTTTAATTTTGTCAAGGCTTTAATCATATTCCAATCCCAATAATGTCATAGCAAAGTTTATTTTAACATTTAAGGGTTAACTTCCAAACCCCGGCAAATCTGATATCATTTTTCTATGTGGATCAAACGCGCCTTAATTTATATTCCCTTAATATTGGTACTGCTTTTAGTGCAATCTTTTTTCTGGGTTCCCACTTACGATAAGCAGGGGGTGGGAAACCCGGAACGTTTGCTCAAGTTCATTCAAAGTTCCTCCGGCGACGCCCGGATATTGAATCCTATTTTGAGCGCGGACTCGGCCAGTAGCGACATCAACGAAAAAGTGTTCGATGGATTGATCGGTTATGACGACCAGCTGGAATTGCGGCCGCGTTTGGCCACAGGATGGACTCTTTATGAGGAGGCTACCCTGAACCTGCGGATGGATTTTACCTACCAGGGAAAACGGATAGCGAGCTCCGGGCAATGGTTGGCCCTCATAAAAAACCGGCTGAAGACTGATGACCCCTGGGCGCAAAACATTCGTTCCGTGGAAATCGTCCCATCCCAAAAAACTTCCGGAAGTGTTTCCGCTCCGGTTCGAGACGCGCAGGGACAGCCCGTCCTGAAGAATGGCCGCCCCCAGATGCGGGATATTGGATACACCCTAAAGGCCCCTGAGAAGTTAAAATTCACCCTCAATAAAATCGACCAGCATTTTTTTGATCCGATAAAAAAAATGCTGGGGCCGGATTATTTTGACACGTTTCCGCACCGCCAGTTTATTCAGGGCGAGGATCCCCAGCAATCCTTGCAAGCTTATTATCAGGAAATCCTGCCAGTCCTGGAACACAACCCCATTTTGATTTTCGATTTAAGACGTGGCGTGCGGTTTCACGATGGCCACGAATTCGACGCCGGCGATGTGTTGTTCACCTACCGCGCCCTCATGAACCCCAAAAACGCCTCGCCGAGGACATCGGATTTTGAGCCGGTCAAAACCGTGGAGATGCTGGATCGTTATAAAATTAAATTTGTTTATAAACGCCTCTTTTCCCCGGCGATCAATGCCTGGGCGATAGGGATTCTGCCGGAACATCTTTTGAATGAAGAAGCCTTGCAGAAAGAAGCGCGGTCGCTGAACCTGAACGCGGAGCGAATCAATAATTTTAACTTGCCGGACAGCCGGCTGAACCGGAACCCCATCGGGACGGGGCCGTTCATCTTCAAGGAATGGAAGGGCGATGAAATGATCCGCTTGGTCCGCAATGAGGACTATTGGGAATCGCCGCCGGAGTATCATGAATATATCATGCGCATCATTCCAGATTCGCTCACCCGGGAGATGGAATTTTACTCCGGAGCGGCGGATGACTATCAGGCCGAGCCGCATCAGGTGGCCCGCCTGAAAGATGATGACAAGTACCAGAATTTTTCCACGGTCGGCTTCAATTATTCTTACATCGGCTACAACCTGCGCAATCCATTGTTTGCCTCGCGGGAAGTGCGCACCGCTCTGGGAATGGCGATCAACACCGATCAGATCATTCAATACGTTTTGTACAACGAAGGCGAGCGGGTGACCGGCCCCTTCGCCAAAATCACTGATTGGTACGACCACGACGTTCAGCCATTGCCTTATGATCCTAAAGGCGCGCTTAAAATCCTGTATGATCAGGGGTGGCAAAAAAACTCCGAAGGCTGGTTGGAAAAAGATGGCCGGGTGTTTGAGTTCAACCTGATCACTAACAATGGAAACGCCCTCCGGAAAAGTATTTTGACCATCGTCCAGAGTAATTGGCGCAAATTGGGCATCAAGTGCAACACCCAGTTGTTTGAATGGGCGGTGTTCCTCAAGGATTTTGTCAATGCCCGGAAATTCGACGCCTTGGTGCTGGGGTGGAGCACTGGGATCGATCCGGACCAGTTTCAGATATGGCACTCCAGCCAAACCGGCCCCCGCCAGTTGAATTTCGTCGGTTACAAAAATCCGGAGGCCGACCGGTTGATTGTCGCCATCCGTCAGGAATACGACAAGGCCCGGCAGGTGGAGATGACGCGGCAACTGCACCGCATGATCGCGCGCGACCAACCCTATACGTTTTTATATGTGGGGAAAGCCACTCGTTTGTTGGACAAAAAAATTGTGATGGTGGAGCGTGGGGCCGATGGCCAGGAAAAGTATGTGAAGATTTATCCGACCCGGGGCGGCAATATCAGTTATTACTTCAATAAATGGAGAAAGCTAAGTAGTCTTAAAGGGATCAATATAAAATCTTAAGGTGATTCTTTAGGTTTATGGCGAGTGCTACGGGCCAGGAATATTTCTACAGTACCGAGGGAATTACTGGCCACCGCCACATCCACCCGGCCATCGCCATTGTAATCGCCGCTGGTGATGCTGAGCGGGGTGCCCCCCGTGACGTAGTCGCGGATGGGGAACCGGAATCCGCCGTTGGGGTGGCGGACGATCAGGGAAAAAGTACTGCTTCGGGAATTGACCACCGCCACATCCGGTTGGCCGTCGCCGTCGAAGTCTTCCGCTACCAGGGAAATCGGCCCGCCGCCTCCCGAAAAATTGATTTCTTTTTGGAAGGTGCCGTCCCCGTTGGACGGAAACATGTACAGGTTGTCACCGCTCCCGGCCGCCGCCACCAAGTCCTCCCGGCCATCGCCGTTCATATCTTTTTTGATGATCGCCAGCGCATTCAAGCCCTGGCCGATTTTATTGATCAGCAGAAAGGTGCCGTCACCCCGCCCGGCAAAGATCCGGATGGAGCTGGCATTACTGCTGTGTACGGCGAGAACGATGTCGGTGTGGCCATCGCCATTAAAATCGCTGGCAACGCCGGAGAACGATCGGGAACCCGTCTGGTAGGTGTCTCCATTTTTAAAAGTGCCGTCGCCCCGGCCCAGAAAGATTTCCATCTTGTTGAAAGTCAGGGTGATGGCGATGTCGAGATGGCCATCTCCGTTAAAATCCCCCAGGATTGGCAATAGGGGCACTTGCCCGGTGGGGTAACTCCGTGGCGGAAAAAAGGCTTTATGGCCTTTGCCCAGCAAGGTGACCAGCGCATGGGTGCCGCGCGAGTTGAGAACGAAATCCGGCCACCCGTCTCGGTTGATGTCAGCCACCGCCAGGGCGCTGGGTTCGAGCGGGACCGGTACGATCACCGGCGGCTGGAAGGTGCCATCCCCTTCGCCGAAAAGGAGGGTAAGCGTGTTGTCTTTGGAATTGACCACAATAATATCCAACCGATCGTCCAGATTCAGGTCCGCCGACACCAGATAAGCGGGCCCCAGGCCGACTTGAATCGTATTGAACTTGTAAAAAACATCGGGCGGCGGGGGCGGCAGTTTGAAGTCACATCCCACCATTCCCGACAGGCTGATTATCACCAGCCACAACTTGCAGGAATTAGAGCAATTTAAAATATCAGGCCTCTATCTTTCCGGAATATTTCCCAATTTCACGGGGGTTTTTATTTTCGATGCCAGTCGCAATGGCCCCACTGGGTTTTCGCTTGCTTTTAAGATACCGTTATGACAGCATTATGCAAAATTTATTAACCCCCTCGCCTTAACCACTTGGAGTTAGGGCTATTGAACCCGTGAGGAGGCAAGATTTGCGTAATTACCAGACCATCCTGATCCTGAAGCCCGACCTCGACGAACCCAACGTCGATCAATCCCTTGAAAAAATCTCAGCGCTCATCCAAAAGCATGGCGGAGAAGTGCTCAAGATTGAAAGATGGGGGAAAAAACGCCTCGCCTACAAAGTTAAAAAGAGCAAATTTGGATATTACCTGAATATTTATCATTCCGGTGAGACTTCCCGTATGTCCGAATTGGAGAAAGATTTTCAACTGTATGATTTGGTCATCAAATACCTGATCATTCGCCTCAGCGATAAAGATTTGGAACGGGTGATGAGCAAACAGGAAGAGACTGCGAAAGGCGCGGCGGGGGAAGAGAAGAAGAGCGGTGACTCCGCTCCGGCAGTTGCGGCGGATAAAAAAGAAGATAAAGCAAATTAGGAGGGAGGATTAAATGGCGGCGAGCTTCAATAAAGTTTTTCTCATGGGTAATCTGACGCGTGATCCTGAATTGCGTTACACCGCCAGTGGCGCGGGCGTGACCAGTTTCGGGCTGGCGGTCAACCGCAAGTACAAACAGGGTGATGAATTGAAAGAAGAAGTTTGTTTTATCGATATCACCGTTTGGGGCAAGGCGGGAGAAAACTGCACGCAATATTTGAACAAGGGCAGTGCCGTATTTATTGAAGGACGCCTCCAGTTTCGCTCCTGGGAAACGGATGACGGTCAGAAACGCAATAAACTGGATGTGGTGGCCACCAACGTTCAGTTTTTGCCCAAATCCGGGTCCGGCCAGGCGCCCATGGCAATGGATTCCCAGGAAGACGAGGGTTCCGCCCCTAAGGACGATGTCCCATTTTAATTATTTATTAATTTTAAGGTTGATAAGGTTCGCTACATGAAACCCCATAAAAAACGTTCATTCTTTTCACAAAAAATTTGTCGGTTTTGTACCGATAAAATTGAGGTCATTGAATTTTTTGATATCAAATTGCTCAAACCGCTGATTTCTGAGCGGGGGAAAATAGTTCCCTCAAGAATTTCCGGAAATTGCGCAGGCCACCAGCGGCAATTGACCGAGGCGATCAAGCGGGCCAGAAATATCGCCCTGCTCCCATTCACTGTAGAGTATTAGCTTTGCCGGAACGGCGCGCAGTTCTTTTTTTACCGGGTGTGATTTTGCTGGCCATCCTGCTGGTGGCTTTGTTTTTCCCAGCTCTCGGGGTATTCGTCGGGATTTTTACCCCGGTGCCATTGATTTTGATTTATCTGCAATGGGGCAAACCCATCGGATTAATTTCGATGGGGGTGCTATTTATGGTCCTGGTGAGCTTGGCCGGACCCCAGCAGGCGATGATTTTTGTCGCGGAATACGCTTTGGTGGCTGTGATCATGGGCGAAACCATTGGGCTGTCGCTTCCCTACGACCGAAGCATTTTTTTCAGCACCTTGGGGTCGGCGGTATTGTCCATAGTTTTAATATGGATGTTCGTGGCGGATATGGGGATGTCGCCCGTTGATTTTTTTAAGGAGGAAATCGACCGGGCGCTTCAGAAGTATTTGGAGTCCGCCCAGGAACTTGAAAATTCCTCCGTTGACATGGAGGTGTTGAAAAAGTTTGCCGGCGAAGCTTCCCGAATGTTTGCGCAAGCGTTCCCGGCGATCATTGCCATAGGGGCTTTGACGGTGGCGGTGATCAATTACTTTTCCGTGAGGTTCCTGTGGCTTAGGTTTTATACCTCCGAATATTTCGCTGCGGCTGACTTGACCCGATGGGTTCTGCCGGATTATTGGGTTTGGCCTTTCATCATTTCAGGGGGCGCCTTGCTGGGGCTGGATTCGGCGGGGTTTGCCATTGGGTTGAATGTATTTCTGGTGCTTTTTACGTTGTATTTTTTGCAGGGGATGGCCATTATGCACCATTTCCTGCAAGCTAAAAATGCCCCCAGACCGCTTTGGGTTATTATCTATATTTTAATTTTTGCCCAGCCAATATTCATGGGTTTGATCATGGGCGTGGGTTTGTTCGATATCTGGCTGGACTTCAGAAAATTGCGAGTGACGGCCACTCCGGATCAGGAAGAGTGATCGAGAAATATAATTGAAAAGGGAGCGACTTAAAAGTTATGAAAGTGTTATTAAAAGAGGACGTCATCAAACTGGGTTCCTGCGGAGATGAAGTAGAAGTTAAAGATGGTTATGGGAGGAATTTTTTAATTCCCGCTGGAAAAGCCATCAAAGCCACTCCCAAGAATTTGAAACAGTTCAATCATCAAAAAAGTATCGTTCAGAGAAAATCCAGAAAACTGAAAGGGGAGGCTCAGGAAGTTGCCGACGCCATCGCCAAAATCACGTTGACGGTGACCAAAAAAGTGGGCGATCAGGACAAGTTGTTTGGTTCGGTCACCACGCAGGAATTGGCGGGCCTGATGGACGCCAAAGGAATTTCTCTGGATAAAAGAAAAATTCAGATGGCGGAGCCAATCAAGGCCCTGGGGGAATTTAAATTGAAAGTAAAACTGCACCCCGAGGTGACGGCGGAAATCAATCTTTCCGTAGTGGCCGAAGAAAGTCAGGAACCTGCTGAATCTCAGGAATCTAAAAAAGCTGAAAACGCTGAATCCACCGAAACGGAATCCTGAGACTCATGGGCTGTTGAAAAAAAATGGAGCTTCAATAATCCAATTAGTTAGCTGGAAGAAGTTTATTTTTCCCCCCTTGTCATATTCCCTCGTGCTATAAAGCGGCATGCCCGATGCCTCTGACATATCTCTGCGTAAACTCCCGCCGCACGATGATACCGCTGAGCTCTATGTGCTCGGTGCCTGCCTTCATGGCACCGATCCTTTTGCCAAAGCACTAGAAGCTATTCAGTTGGAGGATTTTTACAAGGTCCGGCATCAAAACGTTTTTTCGGCGATGGAGACATTGTTTGAAAAAGGCGATGCTATTGATGCTTTGACTGTCGCTGATCAACTCCGCAAGATGCAAAAATTTGATGATATCGGTGGGATGGAATTTTTGTCATCCCTTGAAACACTGGTGCCCACTCCTTATGCGGTCACCCATCATGCCAAGATCATTCGTGAAAAAAAAATTCTCCGTGATTTAATTCAAGCCGGAACGGAAATTATTGAGGAGAGTTATGATGGGGGGGCAGATGCGGATTTAGTTCTTGATCAGTCTGAAAGACTGGTATTTTCGATAGCGGAGAAAAGGTTTAAGCGGCACTTCTTTAAATTATCTGACATAATTAAGGGCAGTTTTGCCCAAATTGAAAAGATGTTTGATAAGCCGGGGATTATCACCGGTCTGGAAACCGGTTTTACCGAGCTGGACCAAATGACATCCGGCCTGCAACCCTCGGACCTGATCATCATTGCCGGTCGTCCCAGCATGGGCAAGACCAGTTTTGCCCTGGACATCGCCCGTTTCGCCGCGCTCAAGCGGCAGGTTCCGGTGGCGATATTCAGTCTTGAAATGTCGAAAGAGCAATTGGCTATGCGTATGATGTGTTCCGAGGCGCGAGTCAGTTCCGTAAAATTGCGTACCGGTTTTTTGGCCAGTAAAGATTGGCCGAACCTCACCGCCGCCGCCGGCCTGCTTTCAGAGGCGCCTATTTTTATTGACGACAGCGCTCAGTTGTCCAGTTTGGATATCAGAGCCCGCGCCAGACGTTTGATGGCTGAACATTCCATAGGACTGATCATTGTCGATTACCTTCAGCTGATGAGTTCGAGATCTAAAACTGAAAGCCGTCAATTGGAGATCTCTGAAATTTCCCGAGGGCTTAAGAATTTAGCGAAGGAACTCAATGTGCCGGTACTTGCTCTCTCCCAGCTCAGCCGGGCACTGGAAGCCCGTCAGGATAAAAAACCACTTCTCTCCGATCTTAGGGAATCGGGTTCCATTGAGCAGGATGCCGATGTGGTGGCTTTTATTTACCGGGATGAGGTTTATAACGAGAATAGCGAAGATGCAGGAAAAGCTGAAATTCTCATTCGCAAGCAAAGAAACGGTCCCATTGGAGATATCAAACTGGCCTTTTTAAAAGAGTTCACTCGTTTTGAAAACCTGGCGCGTCATGAATCGGGAGTTCCTGCTGACGTTGAGCATTTCGTTTAGATTGTCATTGTGTCGCCCTCCACCCGGTCTCCCGCAAACTATCAAGGCTTGATTCTTTTCACCGCGCTCCTTTGTGTTTTTGCGGTTTCTGCCGGAGCCCAACCGCCCTCCAATCATTCCGGATTTCCCAGCCTGAACTCAACGCAACAGGCCGAGATGCTTTTGCTCAACGAAAAATTTGATGCGGCGATCCAGGCCTATCAAAAACTCTGGGAGGAGGACGGCGAAAATAATTATGCCGTTCGTGGATTGGTGCGCGCCTATTGGGCGGCGGGCCGAGCCCATGATTTGGAGAATTATTTGGACGGAATTTTATCCCATCACCCGAATTCCTCCAGCGCGCGCTATGGCCTTGGGTTCCTCTTCTATCTTGATAAACGGTTTTACGAATCCGAAAAAATTTTAAGAGAGGTCTTGGCGCAAGACCCAAAAAACGCGTTGGCGCTGAATAATCTGGGTGCGGTATTGGTTCACTTGAAGTCATTGCCAGAAGCCGTCGAAGAAGTGAAAAAAGCGATTGCTATCCATCCTTCCGAATTGATGTTTTATAGAAACCTTTATGGCATTTATGCCAATGGCGGCCGGGCCGAGAGTTTTTTGAAGGAGTACCAGACGCATCTTAAAAATGGCGAGCGTCAAACCGCTTTCGGATATGGTTCCGTCTTTGCGCAAAGCTTGCGTCAGCGAAGCTTTCGCCTGTATGCGGAAGGGGACGTGCCGGGAGCGATCCAAAAAATAATGGCCATGGTTGACATCTATCGGGAAATCGATCATGCCTCCGGTCGGGTCGCGGGTCTGTTCAGCCTGGGGTTGCTTTATGAAGAACAGGGGGAGCTGGAGCGCGCTCGGGAGTATTATCGTAACCTGTTAAAAATTAACCCGGATCACATCCAAGCCCGTGAAAAAATTCGACAATTCGATATTAATAAAAAATGAAATATGGTTTTTCTGAAGTTGGGGCTTTTCAAAGCTTTTCAAAAGTGCTCACCCTAAGGGGGGTAGGGAGGAAATTAAATAACAATTGACATATTAGTAGGTTAGCTTTAATCTGAAAAAAAGTGGCTCATGTCAGGGGGGAAGTAATCTAGCATGATGGCACTTGTGGTTGTATTTGAATAGGAGGAACGGTGCAAAAAGACGTCTTTACCGTAGTGGTTTTCCCCGGTGCCGCAGGGTCCCCGAAAAAAATCCAATTGCCTAAGAAATGGGCGAAAATTGCCCTCTATTCGGCCTTGGTATTTACCCTCACTTTGGTGGGGACGGGTGTCTATTTCAGCAACGAGTACTTTAATTTACTTGACGATCAAAAAGAGCTGGCGGCTCTCCGCCGCGAAGGTAAAATCCAGAAAGTTCAAATCGAAAGATTTGGTGAGAAGGTGCGGAATTTCGAAACCGAAATGTCGCGCCTGGAACGATTTGAGAAGAAACTTCGCATCATTACTGCTCTGGAAAACTCGACCAACGCCGGTGACAAAAACTGGGGCGTGGGCGGTCCTTATGGTTTGAGTTCTGATAGCTTCACCACCTCTCTGAAAAAAGAATCGCAATCCATGCTGGACCGGTTTGAGGGCAATCTGGGAGTTTTAACCAATCACGCCAAGGTCCGTCAGGTCAGTTTTCAGGAACTGGATGAGTTCTTGAAAAATCAAAAGTCATTGTTGTCTTCAACGCCTTCTATCTGGCCGACTCGCGGCTGGGTGACTTCCGGTTTCGGTTATAGAAAGTCCCCGTTTACAGGTTTGTCGGAAAAGCATGAAGGGCTGGACATTGCGGCGCGCATGGGGTCTGAGATCCGCGCGCCGGCTGACGGCAAAATCATTTTGGCTGGGCGCAAGCATGGTTACGGCAACATGGTGGAGATTGACCATGGTTATGGCGTGCTGACACGTTATGGGCATAACGCCAGGAACATGGTGGAAGTGGGGGCGATGGTCAAACGAGGCCAGGTGATTGCCCTGGTGGGAAGCACGGGCCGGAGTACCGGGCCGCACGTGCATTATGAGGTGGTGGTCAACGGAATTTCTGTCAGCCCCATGAATTATATTTTGGAGGAATGATCGGTTTTTCAAACCGGTTTATTTTTCCTGGGTTTCCCCGCTGGTTCCATATCCTTAGAGAGCCATCTGGATGTTTCGAAATCGCCTGCCGTAGATGTATTTTTCTGCCATTAAAACGAAATCCTTTGACTCCAGATTTTTGTTATAATCTTCGCTGGAAGTTTTTGTCTCCTTGGTTTCCTCCAGGTTTGTTTCTCCAAAATGAATAATACTATGTGGTGGCGGATGGACTCTTTCTATTTAAAGATAATGTCCGCAAATTCTATTTTTTAAATTACTCGCTAAAGCGGGCGAGTCCGGTTGCAAGCGATTTTTGAGGTAAAACATGGTTCTGAGTCTCATAAAAAAAATTATTGGTACCCGAAATGACCGCGAATTGAAGCGGATTCAGATCACAGTCGACCGGGTCAATGAATTTGAAGAGGGTATTAAAAAACTGACCGATGACCAGTTGCGAGATAAAACCGGCGGGTTTAAGGCGAGATTGAAAGACGGGGAGACCCTGGATGACATCCTTCCCGAAGCATTTGCCGTGGTCCGTGAAGCCAGTATCCGTACATTGCAAATGCGTCATTTTGATGTGCAGATTTTGGGCGGTGTGGCGCTTCATGAAGGCAAAATTACTGAAATGAAAACCGGGGAAGGGAAAACCCTGGTAGCAACATTGCCGGTCTATTTGAATGCTCTTGGTGGAAAAGGTGTTCATGTCGTGACGGTCAATGAATATCTGGCTAAACGCGATTCGGAATGGATGGGAAAGATTTATAAGTTTCTCGGGCTCACCGTGGGAATTATTTACCATGACATGCCTGAGGATGAGCGGCAGAAAGCCTACCATTCGGATGTGACGTATGGAACCAATAACGAATTTGGTTTCGATTATCTGCGTGACAATATGAAATTTTCCGCAGAGCAATTCGTTCAACGGCCTCTTAACTTCGGCATCGTGGATGAAGTGGACAGCATATTGATTGATGAATCCCGGACGCCTTTAATTATTTCAGGTCCGAGTGAAGAGTCCACCGATAAATATCACACTCTGGATAAAGTCATTCCCCATTTAAAAAAGGAAGAACACTACACCGTGGACGAAAAAGCCCGGGCGGCGTCCTTGACGGAAGAGGGCATCTCCCTGGTGGAGAAAATAATAAAAATTGAAAATCTATACGATCCTTCGCAGATCGAAACGCTTCACCATGTGACTCAGGCCCTCAAGGCTCACGCCCTGTTTAAAAATGAGGTGGACTATGTGGTGAAGGACGGCAAAGTGGTCATCATTGATGAGTTTACTGGCAGAATGATGGCGGGCAGACGCTACGGCGACGGGTTGCACCAGGCCTTGGAAGCCAAGGAGAGCGTGGAAGTCGAAAATGAAAACCAGACCCTGGCGAGCATCACATTCCAGAATTATTTTCGCATGTATGAAAAATTGAGCGGCATGACCGGAACTGCGGATACCGAGGCCGAAGAGTTTCGATCGACCTATGGTCTGGAAGTGCTTGTCATTCCGACCAACCAGCCCATGATTCGAGAGGATTACCCCGATTGCATTTACCGCACCGAGAAGGAAAAATTTGAAGCTGTGGGGGACGAAATCAGAGAATGTCACGAGTCCGGTCGGCCCGCTTTGGTTGGAACCATATCGATCGAAAAATCTGAAAAGCTGAGTCAGCATCTCAAAAAAATTGGAATCAAACATAACGTGCTGAATGCCAAACATCACGAGCGGGAAGCGGAAATCATTGCTCAGGCCGGGCAAATGAAGGCGGTGACCATAGCCACCAACATGGCGGGGCGAGGCACCGATATTGTTCTGGGCGAGGGAGTCCCGGAACTGGGGGGACTGCATATCATCGGCACCGAGCGCCACGAAAGCCGGCGCATCGACAACCAGTTGCGCGGTCGTTCGGGACGGCAGGGCGACATGGGTTCATCAAGATTTTTCCTTTCTCTGGAAGATGACCTGTTGCGGATTTTCGGGTCAGACAAAATTTCGGGTCTCATGGCCCGGCTGGGAATGGAAAATGGTCAACCGATAGAACACCCCATGGTGAGCAAAGCAGTCAGCAATGCCCAACGCAAAGTGGAAGCCCACAACTTTGATATACGAAAACATCTTCTGGAATACGATGATGTTATGAACAGGCAACGCGAGGTGATCTACGGGCTGAGAAGAGATATTTTGATGGGGCAGGGCCAAAAGGAACTTCTCTACGATATGGCGGATGAAATTCTCGATGCCAAACTTCAGGAAGTGGCTCACAAGGATATCTACCCTGAGGAATGGGATATCGGTTTGCTGAATGACTACCTGAATCGAACTCTCGACGTGTCCATTGAAAAAAATAATGATAACGAACTAGTGGTCGACGAGGAGATCAAGCAACCGCTCGATGACATCGACTCAAATAAACTCCACAATATGATATTGGACCGGGTCATGGAAAAATACGACGCCAAGGAAAATGAGGTGGGTCCAGAATTCATGAGATACCCGGAGCGTATGATCATGTTGCAGGTTCTGGACAACCTGTGGCGAGATCACCTTTTAGCAATGGACCATATGAAAGAGGGGATAGGGTTGCGGGGGTATGCGCAGAAAAACCCATTGAACGAATACAAAAAAGAAGGGTTCGATCTATTCCGGGAAATGAACTTCCGGATGAAAGAAGAGATTTGCGAATTTTTATTTAAGGCGAGAATTGATAAAAAGGCTGTCAGTTCTCTCGAGGCGACTCAGGAAAAAGAAAGCCGAAAGGTCAAGGAACACCGGGGAGACTCGGATGAGGAAAGCAAGCCCACGACTGTGCGGCGGGAAGAGAAAAAAATAGGGCGAAACGATCCGTGCCCCTGCGGCAGTGGCAAAAAATATAAGAAATGCCACGGCAAATGAATTTTCAGGGCACCTCAAGGTTTTCCTGGCATTGAATGCACAACGAAGTTAGTGGCAGAATCTGAAGCCGCTTGACCCCGATTATGTTCGAGCATCCCTCGCACACCCCGTAATTTCCCGAAGTGATTTTAAATAAGGCGTCTTCAATGAGCCGCAGTTCATTCCTTTCCCTGCTGGAAAGCTGAAATGCCATTTCCCGCCCCTCGAGACTGGAAGCCAGATCGATTTCATTGCTGAAGGTGATGTCTCCTACATTCCGTTCCACCTCTTGCGATGAGCGAATCATGGCGAGCAAGTCCGACCGTTCTTTGAGTAGCCTCGTTTTAATTTTAAGTACCAGAGTATCCGGGTGCTTGGGAACCCTTTTTTTGACAGGGGAAATTTTATTTTTTGTGACCGTTTTAGTTTTTTTTGCGGGTTTTTGGGTGGCTTTTTTAGCCGGAGTTTTCTTTTTTTGAACGGCTTTTTTAGGCAACGCTCGTTTTTTAACCGCCTTTTTTCGAGATGTTTTTTTGGCGGGCTTACGGGTGGCTTTTTTAGGTGCCCCTCGTTTTTTAACGGGCTTTTTTCGCGATGCTTTCTTGGCGGTTTTTTTCTTGGGGCTTGCCGCTTTTTTCCTGGGAATCACCGCTTTTTTCTTTGCAGGAGGGGTCTTTTTTTTCTTGCCTGGTTTGGTTTTTGGGGTTTTTCGTATCGGTAATTTTTTCTTTTTGATAGCCACTCCCGAAACTCCCGAATTGTATTGATAAATTAAAAATGATCAACCAACTCAATGCGTTGAGGCTGGTTTTTGGAGCGCAAACTATCGAAATGGACAACAACGATTATCATGGGAAGTCTAGTGCGTCTTCCAATTAAAAAAAATCATTGATTAACATTAGGTGTTAATCAATGAAATATCAAACAAGAGTATCACTTGTATTTTGAAAGCACAAGACATTTTTGAGCCTTTTTTTTAGACCGGGCGGACCTATGACTTTTCTGAAAAATCTCTTCTTTATTTATGAATCAGTTTCATAGTCCACCACAATGGAATGGGAGCACAAGCCTCGCAGGATTTTGATTACGGGTTGGTGAACTTCGTGATTGGCATAGATTTCCAATCCTTCCTTATTTTCAAAATGGGTGGTGAGGACCAGGTCATACGAACGTTCCGATTCTTTAAAATTGATGCCCACTTCCAAGTGCTTCAGCGTTTTAATTTTATTTTCCATGCTTTTCAATGCCGTTAAAGCGCGTTCCATATTTTCCGAAGATTTCTGATTGAGCTTGAACATGACAATGTGTTTGACCACTTTAGGACTCCCTGTTTAATTTTTAAATCACGAGGCCAGAGGATATTCCTTTTCCGGTACCGATTCAATGTGGGAGATGTAAGTTCATATAAAAATATTCCTCTGTGATATATTGAGGACATTGTGGCTGGCTTTGACAATTTCTTAAAGGGAATGATATGTCCTGGTTGCTGGGCGCGGGATTTGGATTGCTTCGGGGTGGGCCGCTGGGGGCGCTTTTTGGCGGTCTGACGCAATATTTTATTTCCAAAAAACTCAAAGCCAAGGTCCGGCAAAGTTTACCTGGCGTGAAACATGAAGGAACCTTTGTCACTTGCATCATCGTTGCGATGACTAAAGTAGCAATGGTGAAAGGTTATGTCACGGCCAAAGATGTTGAGACCATCTATAAGTTTTTTTCAAAAAATTTAAAATACACCAGTGACGATTTGGAATCTGTCAATAATGTCATTAGAGAAACCTGCAAGGTGGACCCGGCCTGGGCCCCGGTGGTGGAAAAGTATAAAGCCTCGACACAATCGCATTATCGGTTATTGTTGCTGGCGCTCACTTATCAAATGGCTCTCCTCGAAAATTCCTTGACCCCGGAAGCGCAGGACACGATCAATGAGCTGGCTGGACTGCTGGGTCTGTCTTTTGAAGAGCACGACCAGATACGCCGCAAATATTCCCTGGATGATCTGGTCACTCCGTACTCCATTTTGGGTGTTCCACCCCGTGCCTCCGATCAGGAAATCAAAAAAGCCTATTGGCGTCTGGCGGCTCATTACCATCCCGACAAGGTGGCTCATTTGGGTGGTGATCATGTGGAACAAGCCCATATAAAGTTTTTGGAATTGCAGGCCGCTTATCGTGAATTGGAGGAATTGCGGGGGCTTTAGGTGTCTTGCGATTTGGATTTTTTGTTGGCAGGTTCAGAGGCGGTGGCATCCCCGTCATGCATTGTCGAGTCCTTCGATTCATTAGGGGTGGCATCGTGTTGTGGGTAGTCCGAGGAAATCCTGCGTAAAATAACCGAGTTTATTTTTCTTTTGCTGGCCTCTTTGACAGTGAGTCGAAAGTTATCCACCGTCACTTGATCCCCAGGCCCCGGAATTCTTTCCAAATCCTGAATCATCAAACCCGCCAGGGTTTCATAATCTCCATGTGGCAAATCCAAATTTAGTTTCTCATTGAGAATATCGATGGATTGATCGCCTTCGATCAAATAACCGCCGTCATCGTATTGCACGTACTTTTTTTC
>SMVS01000162.1 GCA_004357435.1 Nitrospina sp.
CTTTATGTTTGGGGACACGATTCCGAGGCCGCCGAAAAAAGTTATCTGCTGGCGGTCAAGACTCATGCCGACAACCGGGATGTGCTGGGGGAGGCCAACGCCCTCAAGGAAATCGGCGACCTGAATATGAAGCGGGATCAGCTCCAAAAGGCGGAAGGCTGGTACCTGAAATCCCTGAAAGTGCTTGAGGAGGAAAAGCCCAACCGCGTCCTCGGCAGTGTGCATGAGGGCATGGGGCATATGTACTGGCAGGCCGAAAAAATTCCCGAAGCGATTGAATCCTTCACGCAGGCGCAGGCCATTTATGCCGCTTTGTATTACCACATGGGCTACGATCACATGGCGCATGTGCTCAAACGGCTTGGAAATATTTCACGCGCCAAGCTGAAGTAAAGGCGTCACGGCGTCTGCTCACCCAAGCCTCCCCTGGCTCCTTGAGTTTTTTATCAAGAGACTCAACAATAAATATATCAGCGGATTAAAAAATAAAATTTAACGGTGGGCGGGGGCGGGGATTTTCAGGGCATCAGGTCTTTATCCTGCACAAAACGGTCTTTCATCCGGCTCAGGTCTTTCTTGTTTTTCTGGATTTTTTTTAACAAAGTTTTGATTTCCCGCTCAGGAAACAAAGCGTTGAGGTCGCCGTCCTCATCCGGATACAACGTGTTCAAATCAATGTCTTCTTCCTGTTTGGGAAACGCCGGTTGTGCCGCCGGGTCGGCAACGGAATTTTCATCGGTCACCGCCTGCGGGGCGGAGTCTTGTTCTGCGGGAGTTTCGTTTTGCGATTTTTCTTCCATGGCATCCTCCAAAATCCGTATTGCAAACCCATGGTACTGGAATTGGATAAAACTGACAACTAACATTTAAACCCCACCTGGATCGGGTGCCCCGATCCTTCCTCCCCTTGGTAAGGGGAGGCTACAGGAGGGGTGGTGTGGATTGACGCCCAATAATTGCTGAGCGCCAGCGGAGTGTGACCTGTCCAGCTCCGGCGCTTCGCCGGCTGGTTAGAAACGGGCGGAGGGTGATTTAGGCCACGGAGGAACACAGGTAAACACAAATAAAAAAATAAAAGGAAAAAGCCCCTTAACCCCCTTCGGAGAAGGGGGGACTAAAGGAATCCCTCCTGGAATCATGCTCAACCATTATCGAGTGCCAGCGGAGTGTGGCCTATCTAGCTCCGGCGCTTCGCCGGCTGGTTAGAAACGGGCGAGGTAGATCCCCAGGAACACGGCGAAACCGAGGGTGCCGAGTGTCACCTGATTCATAATTTTCATGGTGTCGAGGGTGGGCCGCACCAGTTTTTTGTTTTCGGGCCGTAGATCGAGGTGGGCGATGCGCGCTCGCAGTCCGAAGGTGGCGACCGCGCTCAGGAAAAAGGTCACGACCACAAACACCAGCTTGATTCCGAGAATATTGTAATAACCATCCTTGAGATTCACCTGGTCGGTGTAGTTTTCCATCAGGTAGTAAATTCCCGTCCCCACCAGCACCAGCACGGAGACAAAAACCGTTGGCGCCAGCAAGTCCATAATTTTGTAAGTGATGGAATTTTCATCGAGAGTTTTCTCCGTCTCCATTGCATCCAGCCGGGGCCACAGGAGCAGGCAGAAGACGCTGGCCCCGAGACCGACCGCCGCGCCCACCAGATGGATGAAAATGATGATGGAATTACTCATGCCTCAGAGCGTTTTCAGGTAGTCGATGAGCAGGCGGACGCCGAATCCTGATCCGCCTTTCGGCACGTAAGGTTTTTCGTTGGAGGTCCAGGCGGTGCCCGCGATGTCGAGATGCGCCCACGGAGCGTCTTCCACGAAGGCTCTCAGGAACGCGGCGGCGGTCGCCGTGCCCGCGCCCACTCCGGGGCCGGTGATGTTTTTGAGATCGGCGATGTCGCTTTTCACCGCCTTTTCATATTCCTCGTAAAGTGGCAGTTCCCACAAGCGTTCGCCGGTGGCGGTGCCGCTCTGGATCAATTTTTTGATCAATGCGGGATCGGTGCCGATGACCGCGCTGGCGACGTGCCCCAAAGCCATGATGACCGCGCCGGTGAGCGTGGCGAGGTCAATGAGCGCGCGCGGTTTGTAGCGTTGCGCGTACACCAATGCGTCGGCGAGGATGAGGCGGCCTTCGGCGTCGGTGTTCAGCACCTCGATGGTTTTGCCCGACGAAGCGGTGAGGATGTCGCCCGGTTTGATGGCCGATCCGCCCGGCATGTTTTCAGTGGCGGGCACCAGGCCGACCACGTTGACCGGCAGTTTCAAGCCCGCCGCCGCCTGCAGGACGCCCAGCGCCACCGCGCCGCCCGACATGTCGTATTTCATTTCGTCCATGTTGGCGCCCGGTTTCAGCGAAATGCCGCCGGTGTCGAAGGTGACGCCCTTGCCGACGATCACCACCGGCGCCTGATTTTTTTTGCCGCCCATGTATTCCAGAATGATGAATTTTGGCGGCTCGTGACTGCCTCTGGCCACGCCCAGCAGCGACCCCATCTTGAGTTTTTCCATATCCTTCTTCTCAAGCACCTTGCAAGTGACTTTAGGCAGGCGCGCAATTTTTTTCGCGGCGTCCGCCAAAAATTGCGGGGTGGCGGTGTTGCTCGGGTGATGCATCAGGTTGCGCGTGTCCACCACGGCCTCGGCCAAAATCTCCGCCTGCTGAACCGCTTTCTGCATGGCGTTCACTTTCGCTTTGGATTCGGCGAGAAATACTATTTTCTGGATGCGGTTGACCGGATTTTCTTCGTCGACCGATTTGTAGTTGTCGAAGTGGTACAGGGCGAGGTGCGCCCCCTCGGCGAGCGCGCCCGCCACCCGGTCGCCGGATTTTCCTTTGTGGGATTTCGATACTTTGCCCGCGTCTCCGCCCGGCAGATAAAACGAGAGGGTTTGGAATTTCGATTTTTCAGCGAGCTTGGCGGCCGTGCCCGCCGCCTGGCGGATTTGTTCTTCGGTAATATCCTTGGTCTTGCCAAGACCGACCACCAGGACTGCGTCCGCGCCCATCGCCCTGCCGACGCCTTGCAAAAGGGTCTGGTTGAGTTTGCCTTCAAAACGCTTGGCAGTGAACGCATCGGTGATGACGCCATTCAATTGGTCGTCGATTTTTTTCAGGATGCCCGCCGGATTTTTTTCCGGGCAGAGCAGGATCAGGCAACCGGTTTTATGTTTAAAAATATCATCCGCTTGGACAGAGGTTTTGATCATTTTGGAATTCCGTTTGGAGTTGAATAATCGGGTTCCACGCATTCTAAGTAAATTCCCCCAGCCAGACAAGGGGAAAACTCGGAGTGTGCGGGGCCGGCTCATTTGGTGATAGCGGCGCACAAGAGTACAATGCAGACCCACGCAATTCAAAAATCCATACAGGGAGGACCGGTTATGAAACGGGCACGCTTCATTTGGTTTTTTGTGTTTTTGATGATAGCCGGCGGGGCGTTACCTGCGCCGGCGGGAACCTTCACCGAGTACCACACGCCGAGCGCTGACAGCAGTCCCGCCGCCCTGGCGTTCGCGCCGGACGGCACCCTGTGGTTCACTGAAATCAACGCCAACAAAATCGGCAAACTGGTGCCCTCGGAAGTGGTGGCGGGAACCACTAAAGGCATCACCGAATACGACCTGCCGCAACCCAACAGCAAGCCGCATTACATCACCGTCGCCAAAGACGGCATGGTCTGGTTCACCCAGATGTCCGGCAACCGTATTGGCCGGTTGGACCCGGCCACCGGAGCCATCAAGGAATATCCCATTCCTACCGCCGACAGCGAGCCGCACCAGATTAAGGAGGGGGCGGACGGGAGCCTGTGGTTTCTGGAGTTTGAAACCAACAAGGTGGCGCGGCTCGATCCAGCCACGGGCGTCATTCGCGAATACCCCATCGGTGAAGGCCACCCGCATGCCATGGCCTTGGCCGGCGATAAAATCTGGTACACGCAGGGCGGCAAGTTCTGGATGCAGGCGTTCGCCAACAAGGTGGGCGTGTTGGACATTGCCACCGGGAAATTCGAGGAAGTGACCGTGCCGCCGTTAAAATCGGTGCCGCACGGCATGACGCTGGCGGGCGACGGCACGATCTGGTTCACCCAGCTGTTTGCCAGCAAACTGGCGCGGCTGGACCCGTCCGAGAGCCATCCGCAGAAGGTAGTGGAGTACCCGTTAGGCCAGCGCAAGGGTCCGCACGATGTGGTGGTCGATGATCAACGCGGCTGGGTCTGGTTCACCGCCAACCGGCCTGACAGCATCGGTCGGCTCGACCTCGCCCAGGCGCAACCGGGCACGCCACAGGGTGTGGAGTTTTTTAAAATCCCGACCCCGCACAGTCATCCCAGTCAGTTGGTGTTGGATAAAGAGGGCAATGTCTGGTTCACCGAGATGGGCATGTACTTTCGCGGCAAGTACGAAAACAAAATCGGCAAGTTGACGCCCTAGCGGGGTTCCCCTGCAGGCAGATGGCTGGCCAGTGTGCCACAGAATGAGAAACCACCCCTCCTGTACCCTCCCCTTGCCAAGGGGAGGAAGGATCGGGTGCCCCGATCCAGGTGGGGTTATCCGGTCTTCGCCGGTCAGCGTGCTAGATGCAAATGCGCTTGCTGTGTCGGGGGTTTTTGGATTGCTAAGGCCTTCTCCTGAAGCAGTTTGGAACGAGCATTACGCCGGTGAATTGGAGAGCAAGCTATCTATATATGTTTAAAGGATTTTTTGATCTCCAGTCGAGGCTCTGGTAGCATCCCTTTGGGACCCTTCGGGAGGTCTCTGATGAGGTGAACATTCAGACTCCTTGCGGGGTTGACAATTGCCGGTCCTGCCCCTAGAATTTCTGGAAATCAGCTCAATTTTATGAGACTGTATAAGCCTCTGGTGTCCTTCCCAATCAGCTAATCAATGGCTGGGTGTTGGCAGTGATCCCATTGAATTTTTTGCTTATAAAATAATTCGAATCATGAATCCGCGAATGGCGGGTTCAAGTTGAAATAGAGGAGTTTCTCCATGCCGGTTGCGGAAGCACAGCCCCAAGCCACGGAAACCAAAAAAGAAACCATCAAGGTCACGGTTTGTCTCAGCCTGAGCGGTATTGCTGAAGGCGGGATGAATGTGTACAAGGAATTCGAAAAGCAAATCGCCGAACACCAGGCGGATGCGGAAATAGCGGAAAAAGGCGGGTGCAGTATCAACCAGGTGGGGTGCCGGGGTTATTGCAGTCGCGACGTGCTGGTCGATGTCTACATTCCGGGTCAGGAGCGTGTCACCTACGAGCGCGTGAAGCCGGAAATGGTCGCCAAAATTATGAAGGACCACATCATCGGCGGCAAACCGGTGGTCAAGGGCGCGGCCAAGCCGGACTACTACGAAACTCTCAAAAAACAGACGCGGGTGGCTTTGCAATATGGCGGCAATATCGATCCGGAAAACATTGACGACTACCTGAATGTCGGCGGTTACGAGGCACTCAAAAAAGTTTTGAAAATGAAGCCGCGTGAAGTGATCGAGGAAGTCAAAAAATCCGGTCTGCGCGGCAAAGGCGGCGGTGGGTTTGTCACTGGCGTGAAATGGGGGAAAGCCGCCAACCAGGAATCGGACCGGCGCTTCATCATGGTCAATGGCGACGAGGGCAACCCGTCGTCCTACATGGACCGCAGTGTGATGGAAGGCGTGCCGCACCAGGTGCTGGAGGGATTGCTCATCGGCGCTTACGCCATCGGCGCTACCGAAGGCATTATCTATACGCGGTCGGATTACGGCATCGCCGTCAAGCGGCTCAATATGGCGATCGAGTCAGCGCGCGAGCGTGGTTTCCTCGGCAACAATATTCTGGGAACGGATTTCAGCCTCGATGTTTATGTGCACGAGGGCATGGAAGCGTTCATCGGCGGCGAGTCGACGGCGCTGATGGAATCCGTGCAAGGCAAGCGGCCGTTCCCGAAAGCACAACCGCCGCACTCGACGGAAAAAGGGCTGTGGGGCCATCCCACCATTTTGAACAACGCCGAAACCTACGCCACCGTGCCGGCTATCATCAACAACGGCGCGGATTGGTACCGGAGTATGGGTCCGGACAACGCCCACGGCTGTAAGACCTGGGCGCTGGCGGGCAACATCAAGTACAACGGCCTCATGGAATTCGACATGAACACCACCGTGCGGGAGATCATTGAGGACTACTGCGGCGGCATTCAAAAGAAAAAAGAGTTGAAGGTGGTTCACATCGGCGGCGTCACCGGCGGGTTCCTGCCTCCGGATAAAATCGACGTCAAAATCGATTACGAAAGTTTGATCGATGTCGGCGTCATCATGGGACAGGCCAGCCTGTCGGCTTACGACAATTCCGCCTGCGTGGTCGACCTCACCCGTTTTTCGATCGGATTCAATGAATCGGAAACCTGTGGCAAGTGCACGCCCTGCAGAATCGGGCTGACCTTGATCAAGCGCATGCTCGACGACATCGCCGAAGGCCGCGGTAAAATTGAATACCTGGACAAAATGCAAAGCCTTTGTGAGGAAATCAACGTGACCTCCCTCTGCGGGTTGGGGGAAACTGCGGTGTTTTCGGTGTTGACCGGTCTGAAATACTTCCGCAGTGAATTCGAAAGGCACATCGTCGATCAAGCCTGCGATGCAGCGATGTGCACCGGCTTGTACAAGTATTTTGTGGTGGAAGAGGATTGTGTCGCTTGTGGCGCCTGCATTAAACCCTGTCCCACGGGGGCGATCACCGGTGGCACCAAAAAGGTGGCCGCGCACATCGACATGGATCTTTGCATCAACTGCAACGCCTGCTACCAAGCCTGTAATTTCCTGGCCATCGTCTGAGCCCAGGAATTCTGCATTCCACAGTCACTCCTTGCCTGAACGGGGGGCATGTTTTCCGTCCGCGGTACGCCCCCGGGATCAAAAACTAAAAACCATAGAGGACCACAGGCCAGTACCCCTTCAGGGCATGAGGCCAATGGCTCTCCCTGCGCTCTCGGGCGTTGCCTGCTCCCTTGCTTGCAGGCGAGGCAAAGGATTGATCCTTAAACCATACCCAATAATTATTGAGTGTAAGTCAAAGTTCGACCCGTTGCCTGCCACTGCAGGTTGGTCAGAAGCGGAGCGTTTCCAGGGATTTGAATTTTGGGGAATATTTGAACAACATGAAACTTTCAACGCAGAAAAGGTTGCGTCTCAGGTCCAGGGTGCGGAGGGAAGCAAAATTAGGTGACGCTTCCAGAGCCCGGAATCCTTCCAGACAAATGCCGTTGCTATTGACGCGCAATTCCACGAGTTGAGTCAAATGGGGCGAACGGGCGAGGGCTATTATCCCCGCGTCTGCCATCCAGGTGTTCCAGAGAAATAATTTTTTGAGTTGCGCGAACGCTTTGGCAGAAGCCAGAGTCTGGGCGCCCCGATCCCCGAAATCATTCCGGCTCAGGTTCAACTCTTCCAATCGCGTGAAATGTTTGGAGCGCGCCAAAGCCAGCACACCGGGAGCGGTGATGCCCGTTTCTTCCAGGTTCAACGCTTGCAGGTTTTCAAAGGCGTCGGATTCCGAAAGCACCAGCAGGCCCTTGTTGCCAATTTTATTGTCCATCAGGCTCAGCGATCGCAAATTTTTCACATGAGGGGATTGCGTGAGCGCCATCAACCCCAGATGGTCGAAATGGTTGTTGCGGAGCGAAAGAGTTTCTACTGTGGCCAGCGCTTGCGCCCGCGCCAGAGCCTCCAATCCCTTGTTGCCCAGCTTCTGTCCGTTTAATTTCAATGTGGTTCCCTGCTGGTGTTTCTGAATCAATTGTTGGATTTTAACATCCATCAACGCGCGTTCGCTGGTCACGGTGAAATCGTTATCGTACATATAGAGATCGACCAGGCTGGATAAATTCTTGGACTCGGCTAAAGCGGCGGCTCCGACATCGGTGATGTGGTTGGAATCCAGCACCAATTTTTCCAGTTGGCGAAGCGTGGGCGAGTGCGCCAACACTTTGGCCGCGGCGTCATCAATTTGGTTCCATCCCAGGTTCAAGTGTTGGAGCGGCGCAAACGCTCCGGTTTGTACCCAGTCGGTCAGTGTGTCCGCGCCGATCTTATTTTTGCGGAGGTTGAGCCAGGTCAGTGACGGGTTAGCGGTGCCATCCGGGAATCGGCTCAAGCGGGACTCGCCGATTCGGTTCAATTCCAGTTCCAGAAAAGTCAGCTTTTTAAGTTTTAGGGATTTAATGAGATGCAAGGCGCCACTGTCCTGCACGCGGTTGTTCACCAAATTGATCAATTGCAGGTTGGGAAGATGGTCGGATTCCGCCAGAGCGATAGCGCCGCGATCACTTATGCGGTTGGAACCCAACTGCAAGTGGGTGAGGTTCTTCAGGGTTGGGCACGCCGCTAACGCCTGGATTCCCTGATCGGTGATTTCGTTCCAGCTCAAATCCAATCCCGTTACATGCGACAAGTCTTTATTGCGCGTCAGGAAAACCACTCCGGCATCGCCTAAAGTTTCGTAACTCAGGTCGAGGCACCGGTCTCCGCGTTCGGTTTTCTCGTGAATGGCCTGCACCATTTGCGCGCCGTTATTTTGAATTTTCATATCGGGATCAGTCATCGTCAGGGCAATCAAATCGAAACTCGGCCAGGCTGTTCAAGCGATGGGATTCGCGCAAGGCTTCAAAGCCTTGCGGAGCAATTTGGTTGTATCTTAAATTTAGTACCTTGAGATTTTTCAAGCCGGGGGTTGCGGCCAGGGCTTCCATACCTTCCCGCCCGATGCCGTTGCCATCAAGGTGCAGGGTGTGTAAACGCGGCAGGTTTTTGGAATGCGCCAGCGCCACCGCGCCGTGGTCGCCGACCCTATTGAAGGACAGGTCCAGCGTTTCCAAGTGGGAAAAATGCGGCGACTGCGCCAGCGCTTCAACACCGTCCGGTCCGATTTTATTGGAATACAAACTCAAATAACGCAGATTCGGAAATTTGAAAGATTCGGCTAAATAGCGCGCGCCCTCGCAACCAATTTTATTTTCGAAAAGCCAAAGCTCCTTGATGGGTTTGAACAGATCGGCCGCGGCCAATTCCTCCAGATAGCTGTCCTTGATCCAGCAGGTGTGCATGTACAGGATTTCGATTCCGGGCACCGCCATGTTTTCGGCGATGTCCATGGCGATCTGCAGATCAAACCTGCGGTTGGACAAATCCAGGGTTTTTTTGTCCTTGCTCAACCCCTTCTTGATCCAGCGGCGCACCCAAGTGATGTCATCAACGTTCTGATTTTTCAAGACTGATCGGCTCCAGGCGGTTTTGGGAAAGATCAATCTTATAGATGTCCCATAAAAAGTAAAGGGATAATGTTATTCTTACCGCCATGAATGATAATTTCCAACTCCGGCGGCATTTTTTCACTCCATTCGGCTTGATTCTGTTGCTGGCCGGGGGGGTGTTTTTTGCGGCCTGCGGCGGTTCTTCCGATGCCACCCGCGACCTCAGCACGTTGCGGATCGCGTTGCGCTCCGAACCGCCCACTCTGGATTGGTCTTTAGCCACCGACAACGTATCTTTCGACGTGTTGACCAACCTCATGGAAGGCCTCACTCAGTACAACTCCGATCTGGAACCGGTGCCCGCCATTGCCGAGCGCTGGGAGTTCTCTGATGACAAACGGACCCTGACTTATTTTTTGCGGGACGATGTGTTCTGGACCGACGGCCGGCCGGTGACCGCTCACGACTTTGAATATTCGTGGAAGCGTCTGCTGGCCCCGGCCACCGCCGCTGAGTATGCTTATTTTCTGTTCGATGTGGCAAACGCTTACGAATACAATTCCGGTCAGATCAAAGATCCCGATCGCGTGGGCGTCAAAGCTCTGTCCGACCGCGTCCTGGAGGTGCGGTTGAAGCGCCCGGTGATTTATTTCCCCAGCATCACCACCTTCATGGTGACCTTTCCGCAACGCGAAGATGTGATCGCCCGCCATGGCGACCGCTGGACCGATCCGGAAAATCTGGTGACCAATGGTCCGTTTCAATTGATCGAATGGCAACACGAATACAAACTGGTCCTGCGGGCCAATGAAAATTTTTACGAAGGCCGGGCAGGAGTCGACCGGGTGGTGCTCTACATCGTGCGCGAAGCGACGACCGAGTTGACGTTATACGAAACGGGTGAACTGGATATGGCGGAACTGCCGCCGGTGGCCATTCCGCATTACCGGGGCCACAGCGAGTACCGCACCCTGCCGCTTTTGCGCGGGTACTATTACGGATTCAACCTGGAACATCCGCCGTTTGATGATGTCCGGGTGCGGCGCGCGCTGGCGCATGCCATTGACCGCTCGCGGATTCCGAAAATTCTCAAGGGGGGTGAATTGCCGACTGCTTCCTGGATTCCGCGCGGCATGTTTGGCTACAACCCCGACATCGGACCTCAGTTCGACCCGCCACGGGCTCGCCAACTGCTGGCCTCCGCCGGATTTCCCGGCGGTGCGGGGTTTCCGAAAATCAACGTCGCTTACAATACCGATCCCACCAACAAACTGATCGCCGAGTTTGTGCAGGATCAATGGCAGGTGCACCTCAACGTCACCGCCGAGCTGGACAGCCAGGAATGGAAGGTGTTCCTCAACCGGTTGAAGGTGGACACGCCGCCGGTGTTTCGGCTGGGCTGGGGCGCGGATTTTCCCGACCCGGATAATTTCATGAACCTGTTCACGTCCACTTCCGGTAACAATCACCTGCATTGGAACAATCCCAGGTACGACGCCCTGATTGCTCAGGGTGCCGCGGAACAGGACTCTGTAGAAAGGCAAGCCATTTACGATGAGGCGCAGGAAATTTTAACGGTCACCGACACCGCTATTATCTCCCTGTTCGGGTTGACCCAGAACGTGCTCATCAAACCGCACGTCCGAGGGCTGGAACTCAACGCCATGGAACTGCTCTACCTCAAGCACGTCACACTGGCCAGTACCCCTTCGGGGCATGAAGCTGATGAAGGGATATCACACGTGCCGCTGGACCCAAATTGAGATCCTAAAAAAAAGAGGTGGTGCTTGAATGCCCAATAACCGCTGACTGCAAGTGGCGAGTAGGCCCCATTGGCTCCGGGTGTTGCTTCCCGCAGGAGAGGCCACGGGCTGACCATGGAATTATGCTCCGGAATTGTTGAGGGTAAGAGGAGAGTGGCCCCATTAGCTCCGGGCAGGGCGCCCCTGCCACAGTACCCCTTCGGGGCATGAAGCTGATGAAAGGGATATCACACGTGCCGCTGGACCCAAAGGGCTGTCCGTTGATCATGCCTGGTAATGGTTGGATACGGGAAGGAGTTCGACCTATCGCCGCGAGGTGCAACCTAGTTGTTGCCGGGGTCCTGATCGAAAATTTCGTTGTAACCGTCACTGGCGGTGATATCTTCGGAACGAAACCAGTCAAAATCCTTGGCATCGAGGTCGTTTTCCTCAAAAGCGCCAGCCTTTAAAGCGTCTTCATACAAGGTGGAAGGATTGACCCGGTGGATGTTCAGGCTTTCGCATCGGCAGGGAGTTTCGCCTTCCGCAAACTCGGTTTTTTTCAGCAGGCAAATGGAGAACCCGCAATCGTCACAGCGGTACTCATTGTGACTTTCGTTGAGGTTGGGATGAAGCATCTGCTCCCGGCACTGGTTGCACAGGATGAAAGTAGCCGGGGTGTAATCCGTAAAGACATTTTCAATTCTACATTCCTGGCACTCGACCAGCATGTCTCTAGGTTGTTCAATGGCCATGGATCAGATTCTCGAAAAGTCCTGCTAGTGGGCTGAGGGATCGGTTTTCATTTTATCGATGTCGATTCCCATCTTGGCCAATTCACCCGAGAAGGGGCACTTGCCGGAGGCCAGCTTTTCGGCGCCGTTTTGCGGAGCCGTCTCCGTTCTTTCCAAAGTTCCGGTCTCGGCCATGACCATCCACGATAGGGTGTCGATTTTCTGTTCCTTGTCGGCCAGGTATTCTTTCAATGCTTCTTTTGTTTCCGGTTGTTCGGCGTGGGCGCTGGCGATTTTGTATTGCTCCAAAGCGGCCTGTTCGCACTCGATCGCCTTCTGCAATGCTTTTATGGCAGTGGACATGAAGAAAGTCTCCTTGAAATTAAAACATTCGGGGTTCAGTTGTCTAGAAATATACCAAAACCCCTCTATGATAACAAGAAAAACCGGCGGCAGGGTGCTTCTACAGGCAGATGACTGAGGCTTCGTATAATCGTCAACAGTTATGGAGCGCGAGGCATAACTTTGAAAAACGAGACAAGATTAAATAATTGATCATATTCCCCTACAATCGGTGTTTATCTGTGGCTAAATCGCTCAAAAAGCGGGAATTATTTGGGTCCAGCGGCACGCTGGAGGAGGGGGTGGCCCATGGCTTCGCGTTGCTGGACGTAGCCCAACGCGCACCGGCGCGACAGTTTGCGCACCCGGCCGATGAACCCGGTGCGCTCGGTCACGCTGATGGCGCCGCGCGCGTCCAACAGGTTGAAGGCGTGCGAGCATTTCAAGGTGTAGTCGTAGGCGGGCAGAATCAGTTCCTTCTCCAGTAGCGCCTGGGCTTCGGCTTCGTACATGTCGAACCACTGGAACAGGCGCTCCTTGTTCGACTCCTCGAAGTTGTAGCGCGAAAACTGTTTTTCCGTCTCTAGGTGCACGTCGCCGTAACTCACCGTATTGTTCCATTTCAAATCGTACACGTTATCTACATTTTGCAGATACATGGTGATGCGTTCCAGCCCGTAAGTGAGTTCCACCGACACCGGGGCGAGATCGATATTGCCGACCTGTTGGAAATAAGTGAACTGGGTGATCTCCATGCCGTCGAGCCACACCTCCCAGCCCAATCCCCAGGCGCCGAGCGTGGGCGACTCCCAGTCGTCTTCCACGAAGCGGATGTCGTGTTTCAGCGGGTCGATGCCGAGCGCCTGGAGACTGCCCAGATACTGGTCCTGCACATCCTCCGGCGACGGTTTGAGGATCACTTGATACTGATAATAATGTTGCAGACGGTTCGGGTTCTCGCCGTAACGGCCGTCGGCGGGGCGGCGCGACGGTTCGACGTAGGCGGCGCGGTAAGGCTCCGGTCCCAAAACGCGGAAGAAGGTGGCCGGGTTGAAGGTGCCGGCACCCGACTCGATATCGTAGGGCTGGTGGAGGACGCAATCGCGTGATCCCCAGTACCCGTTCAAATTTAAAATCACATCCTGAAAGTTCATATTGGCCAGCATTTAACAGGCAATTTCGCGCTCTGTCAATTTTCTTATATAGGTCAGATTTTATTTCTTATTGAGGGCTTCGAGGTCGAACTTTTTAATCAGCGCGTCCAGTTTGCTATTGAACGCTTCGGATTGAATCATCTCGGCGCCCCACTCACTGCCGACGATGCCGGCTTCCTGGCTGATGGCGGGCATTTTCTGTTTCCACTCCCGCCAGAACGGTGTCTCAAACATTTCGATCAGGTGGCGGACCGTCTCGTGCGACATGTGTTTGTCGTATACCGGGATGACGCGCTCGATCAGGGTGGCCATATCCTTTTGATCGATCAATTGATGGTACTCGTCCCAAAACGCATCCGGCACCCTGGGGTAGGGTCCGTTCACCACTATGGAATAAGAGTTGAGCAGTTTGGTTTGCATGTAACTCAACTGGTCAAGGATTCCGGAAACGACCAGCAGTTTGTGGATGTCGGCGGCTTTTGGGGTGGGCGGCTCCGCCTGCGCCGGATTGGTGAGCAGAAGGACCGCCCCCAGGACCGCGGTCCCCCATGAAATTTTCACGAAAGTGTTCTTCATATTTTTTCTCATCTCACAGTGAAACTTCCAGTTTGTCTGTCAATACCGTCCTCGCGGGGAAAGCGGGTGTGTGATAAACTCAGACTACCATTGTTTGTTTGCAAAGGAGCGCCCGCCCCGCCACAAATTTCAGCTTGGGACAGGAGAATCGCCATGCACGTTATTTACCGGGAAGTGTCGATTCAGGATGCGTATCGCATCCTGGAGTACTGCCGTTACCACAACGTTCAAAACGGCGGGCTGTTCGAGGTGTACTCGACGCCGGGGCAGGACATCCACATGGTCATCGTCAACTCCTGTTCCGAAGACGAACCGCTGGAAAAATTCCGGCCGCTGGGTTCGTTTTCCATCAACTACCTGGCCCCGGGGACGCTCACGCTGGAAGAGGACGACCCGCATTTCGACGGCGCCGACAGCCGCAAATATCACGTCGCCGCCATCAAGCAGGTGATCGACCTGCTCATCCAATACGCCCGCCCCGGCCACACGATCAGTTTCAACGACCTGCCCGCAATATCACAACTGGAAAAAAAAGCTAAAAGAAAATCAAAATAATTTCTGATAACAGGATATTTGATGGGATGCTGAGGCTCAGCCTAACACAGTCCGCTTTACCCCTTCCTCAGCAAAGGGGAACTATTTAGGTCCAGGGGCACGTGTGATATTCCTTCATTAAACTCATGCCCCGAAGGGGTACTGGCCGTGATAAGCTTATCTCATATTTAAGAACACTCAGAGCGCGAGCTTTGGGTTCGACTCCAATTCAACGGAATATTTTTCAAGGGACCTTGTTTCAGGAGACTGCAATGAATCGTTTTAGAATTTTTATATTGAGCGTGGCTTTAATTTCTTTTGCTGTTTTGACTAGCGTGTCTTTCGCAGACACGGCGAGCCACCGCACCGCCGACGGCAAGCTTAAAGTGCTGTACCACATCGACGGCTCCGATCTTGGCACCGTCAAATACGCTATGGCTCTCATCA